>CAZNSL010000183.1:4152-8751 GCA_964574975.1 uncultured Alcaligenaceae bacterium
GCCGATACTCCCGACGGGGTGCCGATCAGCGACTACCGGGCAGCGATGATCGCGCGGACCGAGACAACGCGGGCGCAGGTCGATGCGAAGCTGGCGTCGTGGAAGGCAACCGAGGCGGTTGCCGGCAAGCGTTGGATGCTGTCCCCCGACGCCTGCGAGTTCTGCGAGGCTGTCGCCAAAGAGTTCAACGGAAAGAACGTCGGACTCGAGGATGCGTACTACCGGCTCGGGCAGACGATCACCGGAACAGACGGCGGCACCTACGCGGTCGATTACGAGGATTTGCAGGCGCCGCCTCTTCACCCCCACGACCGATGCACGGTCGTACCGATCCTTCGCGGAGGCTGATACATGACGACCCTTCTACAGCGGTTCATAAACCGCCACCATACAGAGTTCGGGGTTCCGGTCGATGCGAACGTGGGCATCCGGGCCGCCCCGTGCGAGGCGTTGCGCGCCGAGCCTTCGGGCCACTCGATGATCCTCGTGACGGCCACGGCCACAACTTCGGCGGTTGATCTTGTTGACGAGGTCGTGGTACCAGACGGGTGCCAGGTCAGGAGCGACGGCCAGCCGGTGTACCTGTCTGACGCGAAGGCGATCTACCTGAGCCACGACTACGCATCACTGCCCATTGGTACGTTTCGGTCGGCCAAGATCACACGCGACGGCTGGGTAGCTCAGTTTGTCATCCACGGGCAGACAGCCCTATCGCGGGACATCCAAGCCCTGTTCATGCTTGGCGACGATAACCCGGTTCGGGGGGTGTCCATCGGATTCAACCGGATTGACGCCGGGAGGCCGACGCAGGCCGAGATTGAGGAGTACGGGCCGTGTTCCTACGTCACCCGAACGTGGAAGTGGATGGAGCTTTCGGTGACGCCGCAGCCGTGCAACCCCGAGGCGTGGGTGACAATGGCCCAGACCGGAAAGTCGGTCGCGGACCCGAAGACGGCTGACGCCCTTGACCGCTTGGCCTGCAAGGGGACGATCAGGAAGGAAACGGCCCGGCTGCTCGGGCTTGACAAGCCGGAGAAGAAGCCGCGGCGGGTGCTCTTGATCCCGCGTGGTCCCGGTGTATACTGATTGCGTCCTACATAACGTAGCACGCCATGACCCCACAGTGACGGCGTGCTTTAGCGAGTATGTCGTGTGCCGGTGAAAACTGGTACTCGGCCTTGAACCTAACGCGGTAGTCCGGGACTCGCCCGTAACAGGCTGGAGTCCGCATGGGCCGACGCGGGTTCTCTTGTTCCATTTCATTCTGGAGAAACGCCATGATTACCCGCGCGGTGGCTATTGCCACTCTTGTTGCCGCAGGCTTCAAGGGCGAGCCGACTTTGGAGGCCGTCAAGAAGTTCATGCTGGAAAACGCCTTCGAGTTTCCGGGCAACCCGGACCTCGATGCCATTTGGAAGAACACCACGACCCTGAAGCTGCCCGGCGACGATGAGCCGACCGTTGGCGCGAAGGGCCGCACCGTTGCCGCCGTCAACGCGGACATCGTTGACGACGCCAAGAAGACCGACCCGGCGAGCAAGACCGCCATGTCACCGTCCGCCGTCCGCCGGGCCTGGGAGCGGAAAGACTACGACCGCAGGTCCGCCCGCGGCGAGGTCGTTTTCGGCTCGTCCGAAGAGGCCGAGGCGTTCGCCGCCAAGACCCGCCTTTGGACGTTCGGCAACCGCGACTACGGCTGCAAGCAATCGGACACCGAGATTGCAGGTAAGTCGCTGCTCAGCAACTCCGCCACCGGCGGCGGCGCCCTGACGTTCGATGAGTTCCAGCCGTCGCTGATCCGGCTTGTGGAGCGGTACGGCGCCCATCGCCAGCTTCACCCGCCGACCCCGATGACCGGCGACACGATCTATCAGCCGAAGGAAACGGCTGGAACGACCCTGTATTACCCCGGCCAGGGCAACTCGATCACCGAATCGACCCCGACGCTCCAGCAGGTTCCGGCGGTTGCGAAAGAGGGTTTCGCCCTCGTGACCGCCTCTCTCTCGATGGTCGAGAACAGCCGCATCGACGCCGCCGACTACATCGCCGGTCGTTTTGCGATTGACATCGCACAGGACCAGGAGAGCAAGTACCTCAAGGGCGACGGCTCGGCCACCTACCACAACTTCACCGGCTGGGGTCCGGCGATCAGCGGCGTTGCATCCAACGCCTCGATCAGCACCTCCGCCGCTACGACCTGGGCCGCGCTCGCCACCACGGACTTCACGAACATTCTCGGCAAGGCGCCGGGGTATGTCCTGAGTTCGCCCAATGCAAAGTGGGTCATGCACTCGGGCTTCTACTACACCGTTGTTGTCAAGCTCATGGCCGCCCTGAGCGGCAACACGATGCAGATGTACGCCACCGGCGCCGGCGCAAGCACGGTCACTCCGATGCTGCTCGGATTCCCGGTCGTGTTCGCCCAGACCCTCCCGGCTGTCATCGACTCGACCAGCACGAACCCCTGGTACAAGACGCACTGCGCGTTCGGCGACTTCACCCGTGGCGCGATCCACGGCGAGGTCATCAGCGGGTTCCAGTTGGCAAGCACCGTTGACCGCTACTTCGAGTACGGCATGGTCGGGTACCGCGCCCGCATCAAGTGGGCGCTGTCTGTCCACGGCGTCGGGACTTCCTCCGTCGCCGGCCCCGTGATTCTGGGCAAGACCACCTAACCCGACGAAAGGACACCACAATGTTCAACCTTCAGAAAACCGCCGTTCACGCCATGATGGAGCCTCTGTCCATCAACGGGACCGCCGCGACCGTGACGGAACTGGATACCCGCGGCATCAAGTTTGTACGCATCGTTCTTCAGTTCGGCGCGATCGGCGCGGCCGACTTCGATGCTGTCGCCGTTCAGGAATCGTCCACGTCAGGCTCGGGCTACGCCAATATCACCGGCGGTACCGTGTCGGTGACTCAGACCGACGACAACAAGCTCGTCATTTTCGACATCGACATGACGAACGACCGGAAGAGGTACCTGTACCTCAACCTCGACCCCGGCGCCGTCGCGTGCCTTGTTTCGGCGGTCGCTATCTGCGAACTCATCGAGACGGGCACCCCGACCTCGACGACCGACGTTGGCAGCTACTGCGCTGCCGGCACCCGCACGGCCGGCGTGCTGGCCTGGAAGAAGCTGTAACCCATTCCCCCGCCGCCGTCCTACCGGGCGTCGGCGGATTTACATCGGAGGTGATACATGGCTTACACGACGGGAACAGACTCGTTCCTCTCCAACGGATCGGCGCAGAAGGTTGTGTCAGGCTCTGCGAAAGCCGACTGGAAGATCGCCAACAGCGACATCACGACCACGAATACCGCGAGCCTTCTGCGCCCGGGCCTTGCCACCGGCGAGACGAACATCATCGCGCTCCCGATCCCCGAGGGCGCTACGCGCATCCTGACGCGCACCCGGCACCCGCCGTCCGGCGTGACCTTCACGACACACCCCGTCGTTCGGTACTACGTCACCGATCAGAATGGCGTGCCGACCCGCATTGACAATACCGACGCCAACGCCACCGGGATCACGCTGACATCGAGCGCCAACACGGCGGCGGACGCCGCGGCGACGTACAGATATTCCAATGTTTCGTCGCTTGACGGCTACGACTGTCTCGGCGGCGGGACGCTGTTTGCGTTGATCGAGACGGCGGCAGCCGGCGCGAGCTACACCGGAGCCGTCATGGTCCTGTTCCTCAACTCGTGAGTACCAATGAGCCTCACAACGCGGGCCAAAGTATTGCAGACGCTCGGGCTTACCGATGATTCGTCGGCTGAGGCGGCTATCGCTGTTTCGGTCACGCCCGCAAGTATGGCGTCGTACACGCTGGCGGTGAACTCCGGTCAGACGACGCTGACGGCAACCCCGAGTGTCGGTTCTCCCACTGTCTACACGCTCACGGCGGCGGCGTATGACACGCTCGCCGAGGTCGCTTCCGCCCTGTCGGCGCTCACCGGGCTTGACGCCGAGGTCGTCACCGGGCTGGACTCAACGCTGCCGTCAACGCTTCTCACGGCGTCCCAGTCGGTCACGATCAACTCGTCCGACACGCTCGGGCAGTTGACGTACACCAATACGGCGGCGGGCACGGTAGCGGCGTTCATCGACCAGTTGATCCTGGACGTTGACGCCGCCATTGCGAGGATGACCGGGCGCACCTTCGCCAGCGGGACGCTGACCGAGACTTACGACGGCGACGGGACACCCGCGATCCAACTCGCGTCGTGGCCGGTTACTTCGGTAACGTCGGTCACGGAGATTGACGATTCCGGCTCCGAGTCCACCGTTGGAAGCGGCCTGTACCGCGTGGACTTGTTGAACGGTCGGCTTGTCCGGCAGGGGGCGCGGTACGGCCTTATTGGGTCTTCTGCGGACGGCTGGCCCGATGTCGAGGCCCAGTTCGGCCCGGCGCGAGAAATGGGCTGGCTCGGCGGCTGGACTCCGGGGTTCCAGAACTACCGCGTCGTGTATGTCGCCGGGTACTCATCGGTCCCCGATGACCTGTCGCGCGTGGCAACCGACATGGTTGTTGAGCTTTACCTGAACCGCAGGGCGGACTTCCGGGCATCGTCCGAGTCGGTGCAGGGGTT
>CAZNSL010000184.1:0-8747 GCA_964574975.1 uncultured Alcaligenaceae bacterium
GATGCGACTCCAGTTCCTCGATCACCTTGCCGGGGTCGGCCTGCGACGTGGTCACGCTGACGTACGGCGGCGGCTCCGGGTCGGCGACGCGCAACAACGTCTCGCGCAGGGCCAGCGCCGACTCCGGTCGGTCGTCCGGATTCTTCGCCAGCAGTTGACTCACGACCGCGGCGAACTCGACGGGCACCAGCGGGTTCAGCTCCGCGACCGGCCGCGGCGGCTCCCGGCGGTGGCGGCGAATCTTTTCCCTCGCCGTGCCGCCGGGGAACGGCGGCTGGCCGGTCAATGCGAAGAATAGCGTGCAGCCGAGGCCATACAGGTCGGCCCGCGGGCCGACGGCGACGGCGTCCATCGTTTGCTCCGGCGCGATGTAGTCCATCGTGCCGACGACGTAGCCCTTGCCGCCGATGATCTCGATGTCGGTCGCCGTCTCGCCTTCCACGAGGGCCAGCCCCAGGTCGAGAACCTTGACCTGATCGCGCGGCGTGACCATCAAGTTCGATGGCTTCAGGTCGCGGTGGATCAGCCCGACCTCGTGCGCGTGTGCCAGCCCGGCCGCGGCCTGGGCGAACAGTTTGGCCGCCCGCCCGACCGACAGCGGCCCACCCGTCGAGACGACGCGGTACAGACTGACGCCAGCGATGTACTCCATCGCGATGTAGTAGACGCCTTGCTGAACGCCGGCGTCGAACGTCTGCGTGATGTTCGGATGGGAGACGAGGCGGCACAACTCCATCTCGCGGCGGAAGCGGGCCAGCAGGCGGTCGCTGCCACGGGCTTTCGCCGGCGGTAACACCTTCAGGGCCAACAGCCGCGGTGAGTCCGCCTCGCGGGCCAGATAGACGGTGCCCATGCCGCCGCGGCCGATCGGCATGACGATCTGGTAGTTGCCGAGGACCAGACCCGCCGCCGTGCCGTCGAGCAGTTTGCGGGCCTGAAAGTGCGACAGCTTGCCGGTGCGGACGAACAGTTCGGCAAGCTTCTGCGGGTCGGCGCGGTCGTCGCGCGGGGCGGTGCGGACGACCTCGCGCACGGCGTCGGCCGACATCAGCCCACTGCGGGCGAGGGTTTGCAAGAAGCGATCGGCGGTGTTCGGGTCGCCCATTCGGCCTGGGGTCAGGAGTCCGGGATCAATCGTCCGTAAAGTTAGGATATGGGCCATCGTCATCATTGACCGACACCCGACTCCCACGAACCTGACTCCCGACTGACATCCTCCCCCTTGTCCTATGCCCGGAAAGCGTTTACACTCGCGGGAGACTCCACGCCGGGGGCACGTCGAATGAAGGTGACACTCGTCCCGTCCGCGATCGACGCGGGGCCGGTGCAATACCTGACCACGCTGATCGTCGACGGCGTCGTCGCCTTCGACGCGGGCAGCCTCGGCTTGTGGGGTTCGTGCTGCGACCAGCGCCGGGTCGAACACGTTTTTCTAACGCACGCACACCTCGACCACATCGCCAGCCTGCCAATCTTCCTCGAAAACGTCGCCGACGATGAGCCAACCTGCCCGACCATCTACGCCATGCCCAGCCTGATCGAGGTATTGCGCCGCGACGTCTTCAACGACCGACTCTTCCCCGACTTCGAGAAGATCTCGCAGAACGGCCCGCCGCTCGTCCACTACCACCCACTTGCCGCCGGTCAGACCGTCGCAGCGGCGGGGCTGAAGGTGACGCCGGTGCCAGTCGATCACGTTGTCCCGACCGTCGGTTACGTCGTCGAAGGGCCAACATCGGCATTCGCGTTCGTGACCGACACGGCACCGACGGACGCAGTCTGGGCCGTCGCCAACCGCACGCCCAACCTCAAAGCCGTGTTCCTCGAAGTGACGTTCCCGGAATCGCACGCCTGGCTCGCCAAGGTCTCGAAACACCTGACGCCGTCGCTGTTCGCGGCCGAGGTGGCCAAGCTGCGGCCCGCGGTGCCGGTGTACGCGATCCACGTCAAGGCTCGGTTCCGCGAGGCTGTGGTCGCCGAGGTTGGGGCACTGAATTTCCCGAACGTCACGGTGCTGGAGCCGGGCCGGACGGTGGTCGTATGACCTCAGTCCCAGGAGCCGGGGGAGACGGATGATCCGCCTGTGGTCGGTGGCCGACGGCAAGGTGCTGCGGGAGTTCGAGGCCAACCAGAGCGGCGTGGCCGCGGTGGCGTTCGCGGCCGATGGCGGCGTGTTGGCGTCCGGCGGCCCGGACGGACGGGTGCGCTTCTGGGGCGTTCGCAGCGGCCGGCTGCGCGGCGAGTTGACCGGTCACACCGGGCCGGTGCGCTGCCTGACGTTCGGCGTCGGCGGATGGGTTCTGGCGTCGGGCGGACAGGACTGCACTTTGCGACTCTGGGACCGCGGTCTCCTCAAAGAGCTGAAGGTCCACAGCGGCCACTCGGGTGCGATTAACGCCCTCGCGTTTTCGCCCGACGGTCGCACCATCGCCACCGGCAGCGAGGACCAGACGGTTCGGCTGTGGGACACCGTGAGCGGTGACGTGATCGCCCGGATGGCCAAGCACGACGGTCGCGTCGAGGCGATCGCGTTCGCACCCGACGGCAAGACGCTCGCGTCCGGCGGTTGGGACCGTACCGTCTGGCTTTGGGAGATTCCCACAGGGCGTCCCTTGCGGATGTTGTCCGGCCATTCCGGCGGCGTGCGGGCCGTCGCGTTCACCCCGAATGGGCGCGAACTCGTGACCGGCGGCGGCAAGGCGTTGCGGACGTGGGAGGTAGAAACCGGCCGGGCACTACGACTGTTCCCTCAGGCGAGCGGTGCCGTCCTAGCCGCGGACCTATCGCCCGATGGGGCAACGCTGGCGACCTCGGCCGCCGATGGACTGATCCGTTTTTGGAGCCTGTCCGAGGGCCACGAGACCGGCCAATGGGAAGGCCATCGCGGCCCCGTCGTTGCGCTGGCGTACTCGCCGGACGGCCTGGCACTCGCGTCGGCCAGCAGCGGCGTCTCGATCGCCGATCCCAAGCCGGCGGAACTGGTCCCGACCCCGGATGAACCTTCGTCCGCGACGGCGGCCCGAACGCCGGCCGAACTGTGGGACGATCTGGCCGGCCCGTTGCGGCAGGCACTTGCGGCAACGCGGACGCTCCAACTCGACGACGATACCACCCTCGCACTGATGCGCGAGCGTCTCAGGCCGGTGAGGTTCGACGCGAAGACCGTTACCCGGTGGGTGAACGACCTCCTTGGGTCGAACGAGGCCGCCCGAACCGATGCGGTCGATGCTCTCGTCAATTTGGGCGAGTTAGCCGAGAAGCCACTGGCGGAAACGGCGACAACATTGTCCGCCGGATCGTCCCGCGACCGCATCGAAGAGGTACGGGCACTCATCCGGGCCAACTCCCCGTCGCCGCAGACGCTGCGTGGCCTCCGAGCAATCGAACTCCTCGCGCGCATTGGAACGCACGAAGCCGCCACATTGCTCGGTCGACTCGCGGCCGGTGCTACCGAATCGACGGTCACAACCGCCGCCAAAGCGGCCTTTGCTCGGTTGAAAGCGAAGGGCAAGGAGGCATAACCCGGGAGGTCCGTCCATGCACCGCGTCGTCGTCAGTTTCGCGGTCGGCCTGATCGCTGGCTTCGTCCTCATGCAGCTCGTTTGCCGCGGCTTCCTGTTGTTCGCCGAAGGTGATGTCGCCGATGCGACCGGGAGAGGCCTGTCGCCGGCATCCCACCAGCAGGGGATGGAATCTCGCTACGAAGTGCCGTTCCTGTTGGCGTCGCTGGCCGCGGCACTGGCCTGCGGGTGCGGCTGCGGATTGGCAGCCCGGCCCGCCCCGGTGCGGCGCAAACGCAGCGGGACGGGCGAGCCACTGACGCCCGACGAAGTTCGCACCGTGGCGAGGGCTTGCCGCTTCTGCGACTTAAGCGATAAGGGTGCCGACTACCTGCAAGGGTTGATCGTCGGCCGGCTCGTCGAGTCCGACCCGGCTCTGGCTCGGAGGGTGGATAGTTACGACATGGCGCGCATCGAGCGGTTGTTGACGGAGTTGCTCCGACGGCAGGATCGCGTTCCCGGATGACGCCATGGCGACGAGACGACACGCCGCCGGCAGGCCGGGATCGTGTCGTCTCGTCGTCTTGCTCTCTACGCCAGCTCGAACAGCAACAGTTCGGACGGCTCGGTCGCCGTCACCGATAGCGCTCGCTCATCCGTGACCGCCGCGCCGTCGCCAGCACCGAATGGCCGGCCGTTGAGCGTTACCGCTCCACGGGCCACCTGTATCCACGCGGCCCGCCCAGAGCGAAGCTCGTGCGTCACCGCCTCGCCCGGCTCCAGCAGCGTGCCCCAAAGGTCCGCGTCCTGCCGGATCGTCACCGAACTGTCGCGGCCGTCCGAACTGGCGAGCAGCCGCCAGCGGCCGCGGCGCTCGGCCGCGGGGAACGCCTTCTGTTCGTAACCTGGCGTCAGCCCGCGGCGCTCCGGCGTCAGCCAGATTTGCAGCAGGTGCGTCGTCTCGGTGGCCGACGGGTTGAACTCGCTGTGCCGGATGCCCGTCCCAGCCGTCATGCGCTGCACGTCGCCGGGCCGCACGACCGAGCCGGTGCCGAGGCTGTCCTTGTGTTCCAGCGCCCCGGCGACGACATACGAGACGATCTCGAAGTCGCGGTGCGGGTGCATACCGAAGCCGCCGCCCGGCGCGATCCGATCGTCGTTGAGGACGCGCAGGCTCCGGTAGCTCTCGTGTGCCGGATCGTAGTAGTCGCCGAATGAGACCGTGTGCCGGCTGTCGAGCCACGAAAGCCGGGTCTGGCCGCGCGCGGCGGCGGGTCGCATGACGATCATCGCAGTACCTTGTTGTTGGTTGGGCGTCGTTCGGTTAGATGATACCGGCCTCCGAAGCGGTTCTTTCTAGGATGGCAGCATGAGCTACGCCGCGACCGTCCGCTCCGAGCGGTTCACCTTCGCCGACCTGCGCGTTCTGTTCGCCAAGGCCAACGAGACGAAATCCGGCGACCAACTCGCCGGGGTCGCCGCGGCCACCGAGCGCGAGCGCGTCGCCGCCAAGATGGCGTTGGCCGACGTGCCGCTCGGCGAGATCGTCGCCAACCCTCCGATCGACGACGACGTGACGCAACTCGTTCACGACGGACACGACCGCCCGGCCTTCCAGGCCAAGCTCGCGTCCATGACCGTCGGCGAGTTCCGCGACTTTCTCCTGGCATCCGACGGCGACACGCTCAAGTCGCTGGCGTGGGCGGTGACGCCGGAGATCGCGGCGGCGGCGGCGAAGTTGATGGGCAACAAGGACCTGATCCTTGCGGCCGGCCGCATCCGTAACGTCACCCGCTGCCGCAATACCCTCGGCGGGCCGGGCGTGTTCGCCGTCCGCGTGCAGCCGAACCACCCCAGCGACGACCTGACCGGCATCCTGCTCGCCGCCCTCGACGGATTGCTCTACGGCTGCGGCGACGCGGTGATTGGCGTCAACCCAGCGACCGAATCGGTCGATTCTGTCGCCGGCATCCTCCGCATCCTCGACCGGCTGATCGCCACGCTCGGCATCCCGACGCAGGCGTGCTGCCTCGCCCATATCAGCACGCAACTCGCGGCTCTGAATCGCGGCGCTCCGGTCGATCTCCTGTTCCAGTCGGTCGCCGGGACGACAGCGGCCAACGCCTCTTTCGGCGTGACGCTGTCGCTGTTGCGCGAGGGCCGCGAGCGCGTACTGGAACACCACCGGGCACGATCCGGCGAATTCCTCGGCGACAACGTGATGTACTTCGAGACCGGCCAAGGCAGCGCGCTCTCCGCCGAGGCGCACCACGGCGTCGATCAACTGACGCTGGAGGCGCGGGCCTACGGCGTCGCCCGGGCGTTCGACCCGCACCTGGTCAATAGCGTGGTCGGTTTCATCGGCCCGGAGTACCTGTTCGACGAGCGGCAGATCGTCCGGGCCGGGCTTGAGGACCATTTCATGGGTAAGCTGCTCGGCCTGCCGATGGGCTGCGACGTGTGCTACACCAACCACGCCGACGCCGACCAGAACTCGGCCGACAACCTGCTCGTGCTGCTCGCGGCCGCCGGCTGCAACTACGTCATGGGCGTGCCGTGCGCCGACGACGTGATGCTCAACTATCAATCGACGAGCTACCACGACGCCGCCGGCGTGCGCGACCTACTCGGCCTGCGGCCAGCCCCGGAGTTCGCGGCCTGGCTGGAGTCGCAGGGCATCTGCCGCAATGGCCGCCTGGCCCTCGGCGATGCTCCAGCGAAGACTCGCATGCTCGCCGCCGTCGAACGTATCGGAGCGCGACGATGAATGACCTCGAACTGCTGGCCCGAACCCCCGCCCGGTTGCTCGCCGGGCGGGCCGGGGTGTCGTACCACACCGGCACCCACCTCGACCTACGCCGCGATCATGCCGCCGCCCGCGATGCTGTATGGGCCGACCTCACACTGCCGGCCGGCCTCGACCTGTTGACCGTTCAGACGCGGGCCGCCACGAAGCAGGAGTACCTGCTGCGCCCCGACCTCGGCCGGCGGCTCGGTGCCGCGGCGGCCGACGCTATCCGTGGCCGGTGCCCACCGAACGCGGATGTCCAGGTCGTCGTCGGCGACGGCCTCTCGGCGACGGCCGTCGCCGCCCAGGTACCGGCGCTTTTGCCGCGATTGCGCGACGGGGCAGCAGCGCGCGGCTGGTCGTTCGGCGAGCCGTTCGCGGTGCGGCACTGCCGCGTCGGTGTCCTCAACGACATCGGCGAAGTACTCGATCCCGCGGTCGTCGTGCTGCTAATCGGCGAGCGGCCGGGGCTGGCGACGGCCGAGAGCCTGTCGGCGTATATGGCGTACCACCCGCGGCCGGGGCATACCGACGCCCAGCGCAATTTGATCTCAAACATCCACGCTCGCGGTGTCGGCCCGGACGAGGCGGCCGCCCGCATTCTCGCGCTGGCGGAACAGATGATGCGTGCGCAATCCAGCGGCGTCGCGGTCAAGGAGGAGTTTGCCGCCCCGGGACTGCCCGGAGGCGACCAGCCAGCGCTCGGCGAGGGATCGTGATGCGCTGGTTCCGGCTGGTTCTCGCGTGGGCGATCACTTTCGGCGCGCTCGCGTACCTGCACGGCTTGATCGCCGTGTTTACGATGCTGAGTGGCAAGGTGCCGGTGCGCGAGGCGTGCCTGTTCGCTCTGCTCGTCGGCTTCGTCATCGTGCTGTCGTGGAACGTGCGGCCGCCCGGCAAGACGTGGGGCACTCTCGCCGCGTGGGCCGTCGTCAACGCGCTCCTCTTTGGCGCATACGCCGCACCGCGAATGCCGCTCGCCGTGCTGCTGGCCGCGATCGTACCGGCGACGGTGTGGGTCGTCTGGCTCGCGTGGATCGGCGCGTGGCCGCTACGTTGGCCAGTACGCATCGGTGGACTCGCGTTTGCGGTCGCCATCGCCGCGGCGAGTCTGTTCGCCATCCGCGTCGAAGGCATGACCGGCGATACGCGCATGATCTTCGCCTGGCGCTACGGCAGCGACGCGGCGATCGCATCGGCACAACCGGCCGACACCACAGCATCTCTCGTCGTGACGCCGACGCCGGACGACTACCCGCAGTTCCTCGGCCCCAACCATAACGGCGTCGTACCGTCGGCGAAGGTCGGGCGACTGGTCGAACGCTGGCGGCGCGAAGTCGGAGCCGGCTGGGGGTCGTTCGCCGTCGTCGGCGGCTACGCCTTCACCCAGGAACAGCGCGGCGATGTCGAGTGCGTGACCTGCTACCGCGTGGCCGACGGCGCACCGCAATGGACCCACTCCGACAACACCCGCTTCGCTGGCCTCGGCGGCGTCGGCCCCGGCGCGACGCCGACGGTTGTCGGCGGCCGCGTCTACTCGGTCGGAGGCACTGGACTCGTCAACTGCCTCGACGCCGCGACCGGCAAGCGATTGTGGCAAACCGACCTGTTGCGCGAGTTCGACGCGCCGAACCTAGAACACGGCGTCTGCGCTTCTCCGCTCGTAGACGGCGAGCGCGTCATCGTCTGCCCGACCAAACGCGGCGGGCCATCGCTAGCGGCCTACAACGCCGCAACGGGGCGACGGCTCTGGTCGGCCGGCACTCACACCTCCGGCTACGGGTCGCCCTTGTTGGCCGAACTCGGCGGCGAACCGCAAATCGTGCTGTTCGACGCCGAGGGGCTGACCGGCCACGCACGGGACGACGGCCGCGAGTTGTGGCACGTCCCGTGGAGTCCGACCAACGGCGTCAACGCCTCGCAGCCGCTCATCGGCATCACCGCTCCGGATCGCGTACTCGTCTCGACCGGCTACGGCCAGGGCTGCCTCCTCGTCTGCGTGGCGAAAAGCCCAGATGGTTGGTCGGCCGAACCTGTATGGCCGGGAAGCAAGCACCTGAAGACGAAGTTCACCACGGCGGTTTCGCACGGTGGCTACGTCTACGGTCTCGACGATGGCGTACTGGCGTGCCTCGACCCGACGACCGGCCGACGGAAGTGGCGCGACGGCCGCTACGGGCATGGGCAGGTTTTGCTGGCCGGCGACACCCTCATGGTCCAGGCGGAAAGCGGAGACGTGGTGCTGATCTCGCCGTCGCCGCTGGGTTTGCGAGAATTGAGCCGCACACGAGCCTTGCACGACAAAACGTGGAACAACCCGGCACTCGCGGGAAAGTTCCTGCTGGTGCGCAACGACCGCGAGGCAGTGTGCTTCGATGTCCTGCCGTGAACGGCCCGTGTGACGCCGCGAGCCGCGGGTTGGGGGGGCGGGGGAGAGCGGCGCGCCCCGCCCCACCCGC
>CAZNSL010000185.1:0-8730 GCA_964574975.1 uncultured Alcaligenaceae bacterium
AATTCGCCGCCGCGGCCGTCGGCGGCGGCGGATAACTCCTCCCGGGGCACTGGCACAGAAGGCACAACCGAGGCCGCCGCCACCCTTGCTGCTGCTCACGACAGCGACGACCAACACAATGGTGAAGCGCCTCGCCCCCCCCCGCACCGCGGCGCTTCAACAGAGTGCCATTCAGTCGTAGCGCATGAGGATTTCCTGCCGTTCGACGCCGGTCAGGGCCTCGAAGCCGCCCGCGAGGACGAGGTCGCCGAGCCGGCTCACGTCGCGGAAGTATCGGTCGCTCGGACGCTCACCGGTGAGCTTGCGCCGCAGATCCTGGCACAGGATGTCCGCCGCCGCGACGGATGTCTCGTTCGATTGCTGTTGCGCCCACAGGGCCGTCACGAGCATGGTCACCGTGTCCTGGGCGCGTTGCGACAGCTCGGTCATACGGCACTGGCGATCCGCCAGCTTCAACTGGTGCTTCGCCATCGCCGCGCTGATGTCCTTACGCAACCGGGCGAAGCACTCCCGCGCGAAATCGACGTGCGCTTGCAACCCCGGCGACAGCCCGGCGACCGGTCCCCGATCCCGGCCGGCGAACGTCTGACCCATCCTCCACTTCCCGTACGACCACAACTCGCTGCGCAGCTTCCACACATGGGCTGGGTTGGTGGGGCTGAAGCCCTTCATCTTGTTTCGCTGGAGCGCCTGACCGACCGGCTCGAAATACGTCTTGCCGTGTTCCTTGATGAGCGACTTGAAAAACGCCATGCCGAGCATCTCGCCCTCGCCCTCGTAGATGCACGGGGCTAGGAGGTCGTGGACGTTATCGCCGAAGAGGTGGCCAACGAGAAACGCCCGGCCGCCGTGCGTCTTCATCAGCAACTCGACTGCGGCTTCCTTCAGCGACTCGCTGCCGAAGATCTTGGCGACGATGCACTCCAACTCCCCGCGGTAGCCCTCGTCGATGAGCCAGGCGCACCACGCGACCAGGGCGTCGGCCCCCGCGATCAGCCCCGCCAGGCGGGCGATCCGCCGCTTCACCAGTTCGCGGGTGGCGATCGGTTGGCCGTAGGTGCGTCGGAACTCAGCCCACGGCAACATGCTCGCCAACATGATCCGCATGGTGCCGGCCGCACCGGCACACACCGCGACCCGACCGAGGTTCAGCCCGTGGTAGGCGATGGTCAGGCCGTTGCCCTGCGGCGGTGTCAGCAGGTTCTCGCGCGGTACCCGGAACTTGTCGAACCGCAGCCCGTTGTTGTACCCGCGCCGCAGTGCGTGCAGCGTGTAGTTCACGATCCGGAACTGGTCGGTCTCGTGCGGAGGCAGTTCAGCGATGAGGACCGCGGGCTGGCCCTTGAGCATCACCACCAGCCCGATGGTCCGACCGGGCAGGCAGTGGGTGATGAACAGCTTCTCGCCGGTGACCTCGAAGTGGTCGCCGGCCTCGACGGCGGTCGTCCGCAGGGCCGTCAGGTCGGACCCGGCGCACGGCTCGGTCAGGGCGAAGGCGGACCGTGCCTCACCACTGGCCATGCGCGGCAGAAAGCGCTGCTTCTGTTCCGGCGTGCCGAAGGTGCGCAGCGGGTCCACGGCACCGATGCAGCCGTGGACGGACCCCATTCCGGCCACCATCTCCTCGACCGTGGACATGCGGGTGTGGAAGCGGGCGTAGCGGGCGAACGGCGCGCCCTGGCCGCCGTACTTCGGCTCGATCAGCATCCCCCAGTACCCGGCCCGCGCCAGGTCATCGACGGTGGCGTCGGACACCTTACCCTGGTCGTCGTAGAGCGTGTTCGTCTCGCGGCGGCGGCGGACGACCTCCAACGATCTGTCCATCGCCGCGTCGCACGGGGCGGCGGCCGGCAGCGGCGGCGGCCGGAACAGTTCTACTGGCACCGTCCTGTCCCAGACCGCGCGGTGGACCGGGCTGCCCGTCGTGCGCAGTCGTTCGGCGAACAGCTTCTCGACTTGCTCGTCGGCCTTATCCATGGCTCCCATGCGCCGGACTTCTTCATCCGACTTGCCGCCCAAGCGCAAGGCCGTCTCGGCGAAGCTTTGGTTCTCGCGTTGCGTGTTGGGTGCGGCGCTCACGGCTATATCCCTTTCGTCCCACCTGGAGGCAATTTCGCCAGAAGCATCGGTACCGAGAGTCGAACCGAGATTCCTGAGTTCGCTGTAGCGTCACGATGCCCGACGCAAAGTACGATGCAATCGAGTGTACGCAAATCTGCGACAACGACTTGGGTCGGGTTCTGAACGGGGCACCCGGCCAGTCGTTCCTTCGCACGGATAGGAGTCCGTTCGCCCCCGATGGCTTCCGATGATCCACTCACCAACGAATCGGATGAGCGAAGGGGGAAGCGGCGAGATCGCCATCCGATGATCGACGCCATACTCTGGCTCGTGGACAACTCAGCATTTCCTACTTGGCGACCTCGGTCACAGTGACGCGGTCGAATCGCGTCTGGGCATCGGCCTTGGTCCACAGACCAATCTTGCCCGGGTGCGTGAACGTGGCGTCGGTCGCCACGATTCTGGCCGCGCCGCCGTCGAAGGTCACGGTGATTTTGTCGTCGACGTGCTTGACTTCGAGCGTGTGCCATTTGTCGGCTGCGGCCGAAACCTGCGGCTGCGTCGCCAGTAGCGTTCGCTTGCCGTTGACGACGCGGTACACCCGCAAATTGCTTTCGAGTGGATTCATCCGCGCGACGTAGTAGTTGTTCGCGTCCTTGTAGAGCCAGACGGGGCCACCGCCCTGGTCGAGTCGCCCGGCAACGACTTTGAACGCGACATCGATTTTGATGTTGCGGCCGAACGAAGTCGTATCGGCAACGCAGAGGTTGAACAGTTCGTCCGGCCCCGTGGCCGTCTGCGCTAGCGCGACGCCGGACTTGGACGGCGTCGTGTCGTCGGCGACGACCGACCACTTGCTACCGTGGGCCGTGCCGGTCTTGGCCGAGTGCCAGCCGGTCGGCAGCTTGCCGACATCGGCCTTGTGGAACGCCAGAACCGACTCGCCCGCCCCGGTAGCGGACGTAGCCACCAAGCCAACGACCAACGCCAACGCTCGACGCATCGCGGTTCCCCTCGTGTCTTCGTGGCACGGTCATTGTACGTCCAATGCGTCGCGGTGCTGGTTCCTGTTGCAGGTTGTCGACTCGGTCGGACCGAGAATGGCTTGACGCGGGGGCGCGGGGACTGTATATTACCAATCAGTTATGAAACTGAAGCGTTATGAACGGTCGGCTTCGGGTCGCCTCGATGCGACGTTCGCGGCACTGGCCGACCGCACGCGGCGGGCGATCCTCAGCCGACTCACGTCTGGTGAGGCGACGGTGACCGAACTGGCCGCGCCATTCGCCATGAGCCAACCCGCGATCTCCAAGCACCTCAAGGTGCTGGAACGGGCCGGCCTGATCGCGCGCGGCCGTGACGCGCAGCGCCGGCCCTGTCGGCTCGACGCTGCACGGCTAGCGGAGGCCACGCAGTGGTTGGAAGGTTACCGCCAGTTTTGGGACGCGAACTTCCAACGCCTGGATGCCCTGCTCGACGAGATGAAGCGCGACGCGAAGAAACCTGGACGCACGAAATCACACGGAGACAATCCATGAAGTCGATCGGAGCCTTGCAGGTCACGACACCCACGGATCGAGAGATCGTCGTTACGCGGACCTTCGAGGCCCCGCGCGACCTGGTGTTCGACGCATACACGACGCCGGAACTGGTCAAGCGTTGGCTCACGGGGCCGCCCGGCTGGACTCTCGCCATCTGCGAGATCGATCTGCGGGTGGGGGGTGCCTATCGCTACGTTTGGCAAGGGCCGGATGGGTCGAGCATGGGCATGGGCGGCAATTACCGCGAAATCGTCCGCCCCGAGCGTCTCGTCACCACCGAGTTGTTCGACCAGGATTGGACGGGCGGCGAGACGCTGGGGACGATTGTCCTCACGGAGCAGGGCGGAAAGACGATGCTCACGCAGACGATCCGCTACTCGTCTCAAGCGGCGCGCGACGGTGCGCTGCAAACGCCGATGGCCGAGGGCATGGCTTACGGCTACGACCGCCTTGCGGAACTGCTGGCATCGCTGCCGGTTCACGGCGGTTGACCCGACGCGGTCCAGATCGTTTACGGTGCGCGGGGTTCCCACATTGAACGTCGACGAAGTCCTGACGTGGCTCAAAAAGAAGGGAACCCAGCGC
Source organism: uncultured Alcaligenaceae bacterium (assembly GCA_964574975.1). Classification (GTDB taxonomy): domain Bacteria; phylum Planctomycetota; class Planctomycetia; order Gemmatales; family Gemmataceae; genus JAXMAS01. Next base: position 4,188 of record CAZNSL010000185.1, read on the forward strand.
ACCGTTGACGGGATGGCACGTTATGGCATCCAGGCCGAACGTGCCTTCGGCGTGACGGTCGGGGCGCTGCAGGTGTTCAGGAAGCGAATCGGCAAGGACCACGAGTTGTCCCAGGCGCTGTGGGCGAGCGGCTGGTACGAGGCGCGGCTGCTGGCCGCATTCGTAGGCGACCCGAAGCGGGTGACGCGACGGCAAATGAACGCCTGGGCCGCGAGCTTCGAGAACTGGGCCGACTGCGACACGGTGTGCTTCCACCTCTTCGACCGCACGCCGTATGCCTTCGAGAAAGCTCGCCAGTGGGCGAGTTCGCCTCGCGAGTTCGTCAAACGGGCCGCCTTCGCGCTGATGGCCAGCCTGACGGTCCACGACAAATCTGCGACCGACGACCGGTTCCTGGACTTCCTTCCGCTCATCGAAACGGGTGCGCGCGATGAACGCAACTTCGTGAAGAAGGCCGTGAACTGGGCGCTCCGCAGTGTTGGTAAGCGCCGCCCGGCGCTGAACGCGGCCGCCGTCGACGTGGCCGAACGGTTGGCGATGTCGGAGGAAGCCGCGTGCCGCTGGGTCGGCAAGAACGCACTCCGTGAGTTGACGAGTCCCAAGGTACAGTCCCGACTCGCCCGCCGCGCCGAGGCGTAGGGGCGTGCGATCGCGAATCCTGCAAAAAAGGACGCGAGGCCCGCCGCGAGATCAGGTGATCCGAATCTCGCAGCGGGCCTCGTCGCACAATGCCGCAATCGACAATCGCATGCACCGGATTCAGGGCACGCTGGCCCCGAAACGACTGCGGAACTGGGCAAAGTCGGCGGCGTTGATGGTGTTGTCGGCGTTGAAGTCGAGGAAGTCGCGGTACAACGGGTTGCCCGTGCTAGTCCCGAATGCCGCCCGGAACGGGCCGAAGTCGGCGGCGTTGTCCGTACCGTCGCCATTCACGTCGCCGAAGAAGCGGAACAGGCCGTTGGCGGTCGTTCCGTTCAAGACGAAGTTGTCGCCGCCGGTGCCGTTGCCGTCGCCGTCCAGTTGCAGGCCGCCGGCGGTGATCTGGTTGGCCACCGCCGTCAATTGGTAGCGGCCATCGGCCAGGGAGCCGAACTGCGTCTCCGCGCCGGTGAAGGCATTGAGCGTGACCACGGTGTGACCGGCGACGGTGTTGGCCGTGGCGGTGAAGCCGCCGACCGCGCCGCCGCCGATGCGGCTGAGCAGGAAGGCGTTGGCCACCGGGCCGGCGAAGGTGACCACGGTGCTGAACTCGACATCGATGGAGGTGACGCGGGACCGCTGCGTTGTGTTGGCCTGGCCGCTATTGACCCGCACGCCGTTAGCGACGACGGTCGGGGCGGTGGCGGACTGCGCCTCGAACGCACCGATGTCGGTGCCGGCACCGCTGGTGCGGGCGAAGCCGGGGCCGCGTTGGTCGGTGGTCAGGTTGGCGGGGTTGGAGCCGACGTTGAGTAGCGGGCTACCCGTCTGCAGGGCAATCGTCTGCGTCGGGCCACCGTTATCGGCCAGCGTCGGTGTGGCACCGCCGACGAAGAGCGGGTCGGTATTGGCCGCCAGGTTGCCGCCGTTGTCGGTGATCGTCGCTCCGTTGGTGTCGCGGATCAAGCTGGTATCCGCCGCAACCGGGCCGAACACGTCCGGGGCGGCCGCGCCGGTGTTGAATGCGACCACGGTGCTGGACAAGGTCACCAGCGTAGACGCGCCGAACACGCCGATGCCGCCGCCGTTGCCGGAGCCGGAGGTGTTGCTGGCGATGGTGCAGTTCTGGACCAGACCGGTGCCGCCGGTCGCCCGCAGGTACAACCCGCCCGCGTCGCCGCCGGCGGTGTTGCCGGCGACGGTCGAGTTGCGAATGACCAGGCCGTTGGCCCCGATAGCTCCGAAGAAGTAGAGGCCGCCGCCGTCGTAGTTGAGCGAGGTGTTGCCGGAGATGGTGCTGTTCTCGACGACGAGGCTGCCGCCGTTGGCGAAGTAGATGCCGCCGCCGCCGCCGCCGAAGCCGCTGGGGCCGATGGCCCCGGTGGCAGTGTTGCCGGTGACCGCGCTGTTGCGGAGGAATAGGCTGCCGGCCCCGCCGGCGGTGGTGGTGGCGACGGCAATGCCGCCGCCTTCGGTGCCCGAGGTGTTGCCGGTGACGACGACGCGGTCGAGGGTGACGAGGTCGTTGAACAGAAGCAGGCCGCCGCCGTCGCCGTTGGGGGTGGTGCCCGAAGGACCGGTGGTGCTGCCGCCGGAGATCGTCATGCCAGAGATGGAGATGGCCTGGACGCCGGGAACATCAATGGTGAAGACGCGGAAGTTGGTGGCCGCTGACGGGTCGCGTCGCACCGTGAGTAGGCCCGCGCCAGGACCGGTGATGGTCACACCGTCGCCGACGAGCAAATCGCCCGACATGAGGCCGATCGTCCGCGGCACGCTGAAGAAAGCCGGGTCGAAGACGATGGCGTCACCCGGAGTCTGGAATGCGCCGATTGCCTCAAGGGCCGCACGCAGCGAGCCGGGGCCGGTGTCGTCCGCGTTCGTGACGGTGTAGGTACCCGCGAGGAGTACCTGGAACGATCCCAGTGACCCGGCCGTCACGAAGTTTGCAGACGTATCGGCTACCGCGTTCGGTTGCATCAACACGGTGTAAGTGCCGTTGGCCGCCGGAGCGAACGCCGCACCGCCGGGGCCGGTGATGCTGTACGTTGCCGTGCGGGGCGTACCGTTGGTGGGATTGTCGATGGTGACGAACGTCGCGGCTTGGTCGTAGCCGTTCGGCCCGGTGACGCGAATGTCGTTGGCACCGATGGTCGAAACGTCGATGGCCGTGTCATCGGTGTAGGTCACCTGGAATGTGTATGTCGGGGCCGCGGTCGTCAAGTTGCTAAACGTGCCGCCGGCTGTCGGGATGCCAACCGGCAATAGCTCGAAGGCCCCGATGTCGGTGCCGGCACCGCTGGTGCGAGCGAAGCCGGGGCCGCGTTGGTCGGTGAGCAGATTGGCCGGGTTGGAACCGACGTTGAGTAGCGGGCTGCCGGCCTGAAGGGCGATCGTCTGCGTCGGCCCACCGTTGTCGGCCAAGGTCGGCGTTGCGCCGCCGACGAACAGCGGGTCGGTGTTGGGCAGCAGGTTGCCGCCGTTGTCGGTGATCGTCGCCCCATTGGTGTCGCGGATCAGACTGGTATCCGCCGCGAGCGGGCCGAACACGTCCGGAGCGGCCGCGCCGGTGTTGAACGCCACCACGGTGCTGGACAGCGTCACCAGCGTGGACGCGCCGAACACGCCGATGCCGCCGCCGTTGCCGGAGCCGGAGGTGTTACTGGCGATGGTGCAGTTCTGGACCAGGGCCGTGCCGCCGGTCGCCCGCAAGTACAGTCCGCCCGCGTCGCCGCCGGACGTGTTGCCGGCGACGGTCGAGTTGCGGAAGGCCAGGCCGTTGGCCCCGATGGCCCCGAAGAAGTAGACGCCGCCGCCGTCGTAGTTGACCGAGGTGTTGCCGGAGATGGTGCTGTTCTCGACGACGAGGCTGCCGCCGTTGGCGAAGTAGATGCCGCCGCCGCCGCCGCCGAAGCCGCTGGGGCCGATGGCCCCGGTGGCAGTGTTGCCGGTGACCGCGCTGTTGCGGAGGAATAGGCTGCCGGCCCCGCCGGCGGTGGTGGTGGCGACGGCAATGCCGCCGCCTTCGGTGCCCGAGGTGTTGCCGGTGACGACGACGCGGTCGAGGGTGACGAGGTCGTTGAACAGAAGCAGGCCGCCGCCGTCGCCGTTGGGGGTGGTGCCCGAAGGACCGGTGGTGCTGCCGCCGGAGACTGTGAGGTTGGTGAGTGTGACCGCCTGGACGCCGGGGGCATCGACGGTGAAGACGCGGAAGTTGGTGGCCGCCGCGGCGTCGCGTCGGACCGTCAGCAGGTCCGCGCCTGGGCCGGTGATAGCCAGCGCATCGGCAATGAGCAGGTCACCGGATGTCAGGTTGATCGTCCGCGGGACGTTGAAGAATGACGTGTCGAATACGATGGCGTCAGACCCGGTCGCAGCGTTGGCGTCGAGGACGGCCTGCCGAAGAGAGCCGGTGCCGGCATCGTCGGCGTTGGCGACGGTAAACACCGCCGGAGCAAGGCGGTCTTCCAGGGGCAGGAACTTGAGCCGAGTCCGGAGGTGACGGCTGGTGTAGCGCATGGTGTTTCCTCGGTGAACGAGAGTTGCCGATGGCGCAGCATATGGATTTTTCGTCGCCACCGTCAGGAATAATGCGGTGAACGATCCAAAGGTTAGTAGTGGACGGGAGTCGGCGAAAATGGGCCAGCCCTTCGGGATTGGCTGCGACACGTCCGATCCCGGACGTATCGCAGCCAATCTCAAAGGGCCGTCGTCAACTGAAAAGCATCTTCACGTCGTCACGGGACCGATGCGCCGAAGCGACTGCGGAACTGAGCGAAGTCGGCGGCATTGATGGTGTTGTCCGCATTGAAGTCGAGGTAGTCGCGGTACAACGGGTTGCCCGTGCTAGTCCCGAACGCCGCCCGGAACGGGCCGAAGTCGGCGGCGTTGTCCGTGCCGTCGC
>CAZNSL010000186.1:0-8720 GCA_964574975.1 uncultured Alcaligenaceae bacterium
CTGATGAACGCGCCGGGCGTACAGGACAAGATCGCTAGCGACGCCGGCCGTGCCGCCGCGCTAGCGAAGGGGAAGAACTCGCCGCGGGAGATCGTTGACGAACTCTACCTCGCGGCGTTTTCGCGCTTCCCGGACGACGGCGAGCGTCGCGTCGGCGAGGCACTGTTCGCAAAGCCGACCGCGACACGGCGGCAAGCCGTCGAAGACTTGTTGTGGGCACTGTTCAACACGGCGGAGTTCGTGTTCGAGGATTGAACGACAAGTGAGGTGTGCGATGGCAACTCGAACGAATTGCGAGGGCGTCACCCGCCGCGATTGCCTGCGTCTCGGCCTCGGCACGCTGCTCGGTGGTGGCCTCGTCAACGTCCTGCGGCTCCGCGCTGCCGACGCGCCAGAGAAGTCGGCCAATGCCTGTATCCTGATCTGGCTCGACGGCGGGCCGTCGCACTACGAGACGTTCGACCCCAAACCCGACGCCCCGGCCGAAATCCGCGGCAAATTCAAGGCCATCGCCACCAGGACGGCGGGCGTTCGGATTGCCGAACATCTGCCTCGGTTGGCCTCAATGTCCGACAAGCTCGCCTTCGTCCGCTCGATTCGCCACGACCAGGGCAACCACGGGGCCGGCAACCATTACATGATGACCGGCGCGCCGCCACGCATCCCCGTGGGTTGCGGAGCGTTCGTTAGTTTCCATCCGAGCCTCGGCTCCGTGACCGCGAAGGAGCGCGGCGCGCCGGCCGGGCTGCCGGCCTACTTTTCGATGCCGGATATGACTCGCTCCGGCGGGCCGAACTTCCTCGGTGCGAAGTACGCCCCGTTCGTCGTTGGCGACAACCCGAACGCCGCCGGATTCCGCGTCCGCGACGTGGCACTGCCGCGGAGTATCGCCGAGGGCCGGGCCGCCGACCGCCGCGAACTGCGAGCGCAGCTCGACCGCATGCAGCGCACGCTCGATGCCCAGGCAGCCGACCCGGCCGCTGCCTTCGACGAACACTACGCCCAGGCCTACGACCTGATCGCGTCGCGCGAAGCGCAAGCGGCGTTCGACATCGGCCGCGAGCCGGAGCGGGTCCGCGACGCTTACGGCCGCACACCCTTCGGCCAGCGGGCACTGCTGGCCCGCCGACTCGTCGAGGCCGGCGTGCCGTTCGTCACCCTCAACGAGGGCGGCTGGGACCACCACAAGGACATCTTCAATGTGCTGGCCCGCCGGCTGCCGATGTTCGACCAAACTGTCGCCGGCCTCATTGGCGACCTCGACCAGCGCGGCCTGCTCGACACGACGCTCGTGGTCGTCCTCGGCGAGTTCGGTCGTCCGCCCCAAATCAACAAGGACGCTGGCCGCGATCACTGGTCGAACGCAATGTCGGTGTTGGTTGCCGGCGGCGGCACCCCCGGCGGCCAGGCCGTCGGCGCGACCGACGCGAAGGGTTACGCGGCCGTGGACCGCGTGCTATCGCCGGAGAATTTCGCCTCGACCGTGTACGCGAAGCTCGGCATCGACCCGAATAAAATCCTGTACGCTCCCAATGGCCGACCGGTCCACCTCGTCAGCGACCCGACGCCCATCCGCGAGTTGATGTGATGATGCTCGGACATCGCTCGCTGCTCGCGGCCGGCGCGTTAGCGTTTGCCCTCGTGCCGGCGCGGGCGGCCCCGCCGACGCCGACGTACCTGTTTCCCACTGGTGGCCAACGCGGCACGACCGTCGATGTGACTGCGGCGGGCACGTTTGCCAAGTGGCCTGTCCACGTCTGGGTGAACGGCCGCGGCGTCGCCGCGCGGGCCGCCACAGACAAAGGCAAGCTGACCGTGAACGTTGCGGCCGACGCGACGCCCGGTATCTACTGGCTGCGGCTCTACGACGACGATGGCGCAAGTGGCGTCCGCCCGTTCCTCGTCGGTACCTTGCCGGAAATGCGCGAGCAGGAGCCGAACGACGACCCGAAGAAGTCGCAGAGGCTCGACAAGGTTGGCGTTGTCGTCAACGGCCGGCTCGAAAAGACCGGCGACGTGGACAGTTTTTCCATGTCGCTCAAGAAGGGCCAAACGCTCATCGCCGCTGTCCAGGCGCACGACACATTGCGTTCACCGATGGACGCGATCCTGCAAATCGTCTCGGCCGATGGCTTCGTTCTGGCGAGCAACAACGATCACGCCGGCCTCGATCCGTTCCTCGCCTTCGAGGTGCCCGCCGATGGCACCTATCTCGTCCGTACCTTCGCGTTCCCGGCCGAGCCGGACAGTTCGATCCGTTTCGCTGGCGGCGATGCGTACGTCTACCGCTTGACGCTGACGACCGGCGGCTACGCCGATTTCCCCTGGCCGCTCGCCGTCGAGCGCGTCGCGCCACAAGCCGTGGAACTGGTCGGCTGGAACGTGCCGGCCGCTGCGAAAGCGCTGGCCGTCAAGCCCGCCGAGGACGTGACCGTGTTTCACGCGGAGGTCGCCAACGGCGTACACTTGCGGCTCGAACCACACGCTTGCGTTGCCCGGCATGCGTCGGCCGAACCGTTCGCCCTCGCCGCCCCGGTCACCGCGTCCGGCCGATTGCGCGACCCGCGGGCGACCGACACTTACGTCTTCGCCGCCAACAAGGGCCAAAAGCTCGTTGCCCACGTCGCATCGCCGTCGCTCGGGCTGCCCGTGTCGCCGGTCTTCGCAATCGCCGACGCGACGAAAAAGGAACTGGCCCGCGCCGAACCGCCGGGCCTGGATCGCGACACCGAGTTGGCGTTCACCGCCCCGGCGAGCGGACTGTACACGTTGACCGTCCGCGACCGCTTCGGCGACGGTGGGCCACGCTACGCCTACGTCCTGCGCCTGACGCCTTCCGCGCCGGACTACGCTCTCGCGCTCAAGTCCGACCGCATCGTCCTCGACGCCGGGAAGTCGGTCGATGTGCCTGTGACGGTGACGCGGCTGCACGGCTTCGCCGGCGAGGTCGAGCTGTCGGTCGAGGGCTTGCCGGTCGGCGTGCGGGCCGCGTCGACTGCCGGGCCGAACAATAGTGTCATCTTGAAATTGACGGCCGATGCCGGTGCTGCCAGTTCGGGTCGCATCCGCATCCACGGCCGGGCCAAGAGTGAACCGCACGTCGTGCGCGAGGCAACGGCTGCCGTGACGGAGTTTGGTACAACGACATCCGACATTTGGCTAACCGTCCGGAATAAGTGACATGCCGACATACCCGCTCGATCGCCGCGACTTTCTCCGCTCCGCGGCAGCTCTGGCCGCGGTGGCAGCCACGAGTCGGGCAGACGGCAAACGGCTGAAGGTTGCTGCCGTCTTCACCGAGTTCACCTACCGCAGCCACGCCCACTGTATTCTCGAAAACTTCCTCGAACCCTATTACTTCAACGGCCGCGTCACCGACCCCGGCTGCGATGTGGTCAGCTTCTTCGGCGATCAGTTCCCCGCCCGCCGCGACATGGCCCGCGATGTCGCCAGGCAGTACAAGATTCCCGTCTTCCCGACCATCGCCGACGCGCTGACGCTCGGCGGCAAGGAGTTGGCCGTCGATGCGGTTCTGAGCATCGGCGAACACGGCACCTACCCGGTCAACGCCAAGGGCCAGCGCGAGTACCCGCGCAAGCGATTCTTCGACGAAATCGCGGCCGTCTGTCGTCGCAGCGGGCGCGGCGTGCCGGTGTTTAACGACAAGCACCTCTCCTACCGCTGGGACTGGGCCAAGGCGATGGCCGACACCGCCCGCGAACTCACGATGCCGCTGATGGCCGGCAGTTCGGTGCCGCTCGCCCAGCGGGTGCCGCCGCTCGAAATCCCATCGGGGGCGAAGATCACGGAGGCGGTCGCCACTCACGGCGGCGGTCTCGACTCGTACGACTTCCACGCCCTCGAAGTGCTGCAATCCATGGTCGAGGCACGGGCCGGCGGCGAGACCGGTGTGTCCAAGGTTCAGTACCTAGCGGCCGACGCCCAGCGCCGCGCGGCCGACGCCGGCCAGTGGTCGCCGGACTTGCTGCAAGCGGCGTGGGACGGGGAGCCGCAGCGGCCGGGCGGCAAGCCGACGCTCGAGCAATTCTGGCAGTCGAAGCCGTGGGGGATCGTGGTCCACTACCGCGACGGCTTGCGCGGTTTGGCCCTGAAGGTCAGCGGCGACGGCACGCGCTGGCACTTCGGCTGCCGCGTGGCCGGGCAGGCGAAGCCGCTGGCGACCAACTTCACCGTCGGGCCGTGGCGGAACCGCTCGTTGTTCAAGGCCCTGGCCCACGCGATCCAGACGCACTTCCGCACCGGCCAACCGCCCTACCCGCTGGAACGCACGCTCCTGACGACCGGCATCGTCGCCGCCGCCGTCGACTCGCACGCCGCCGGCGATAATCCGGTCAAGACACCGCACCTCGCCATTGCCTACGCGCCGACCGACTATCGGGCGATGCGCGAGATGGGCGCGTCGTGGACGATCGTCACGGAACAGACGCCCGAGCCGAAGGGGATCGACCGACTCGGCAAGTCCGTTCCTCCGGCGGCCCCGGCGGGCACCGAGAGCGGCTTCAACCCGATCCGCAAGGGCTGAGCCATGCCTGCACCGCCGGCCACGCGCGTCCGCTACGTCGTCATGGCGTTCCTGCTGGCGCTGTCGTTCCTCACCTACTTCGACCGCGTCTGCATCGTCCGCGTGCAGCGGGAAATCCAATCCGAACTCCACCTCTCCGACGTGGAAATGGGCTGGGTCTTCGCCGCGTTCTGGCTCGCGTACGCCACCTTCGAGATTCCCGCCGGTTGGCTGGGCGACCGCTACGGCTCGCGGCTGGCGCTCACGCGCGTCGTCCTGGCGTGGTCGCTCTTTACCGTACTGACCGGCTGCGCGACCGGGTTGGCGTCCCTGCTCGCGTACCGCTTCCTGTTCGGGGCCGGCGAGGCGGGGGCGTACCCGAATATGGCGCGCGTGCAATCGGCGTGGTTGCCACCGGCGGCGCGCGGTCGCGCTGGTGGGCTGCTCTGGCTCGCCGCCCGCTGGGGCGGGGCGTTCAGCCCATTCCTGTTCTTCGGGCTGATTCGCCTGGTCGGGACTTACGACTCGTCCCGCGAGATGCACGTCGTGTCGTGGCTCGGAGGACTATCGGCCTGGCGGTTCGCGTTCGCACTCGCGGGCTTGATGGGCCTCGCGTGGTGCCTGGCGTTCACCCCCTGGTTCCGCAACCGGCCCGCCGATCACCCCGCCGTCAACGATGCCGAGCTGGCCGCGATCCAGGTCGGCCGCACCGACGAAATCGAGGGGCACGGTCGCGTCCCCTCCGATGTGTGGTCGGCCCTCGTGCGCAGTCCCGGTTTGTGGGCACTGATGTTGCTCTACGTTTTCGGGAGCTTCGGCTGGTCGTTCTTCGTGAGCTGGCTGCCGCGCTTCCTGCTCGACGTTCACCACATGAAGTTCGACGCGTCCGAAAGCGTCTGGAAACAGCCGTTGCTCTACGGTGGCGCAAGTTGCCTGCTCGGCGGGATGCTCAGTGACTGGCTCGTCCGCCGCACGGGCCGCAAGCGACTCGCCCGCGCCGTATTCCCGGTCGTCGGCTGCACGATAGCGGCCGCGGCTATCTATGCGGTTCGCTTCGTGAACGACGCGAATACGGCGGTGGCCCTGATGTGCCTCGCTGGGGCGGCATACGATTTCGGGCAGGCGGCCAACTGGGCGAGCATCGTGGATATCGGCGGCCGCTACGCCGGCGTCGCCACGGGACTGATCAACCTCGGCAATCTCGGCAACGTGATCCAGCCGCAGGTCGGCGCGTGGATCTTCAACCGCTACGACTGGAACACGCTCTTCACCGTTCTGGCTTGTTCGTTCCTGTTGGCCGCGTCGATGTGGCTCTTCATCGACCCGCGGCGGACGTTTTACGAGGCCGCGGGGGACGCTGCTGCGCGGCGTCGATAACCTATGCTCGCATTCGATTGGCACCTCGACCTGGCCTGGAACGCCCTGGAGTGGAACCGCGACCTGACGCGGCCAGTCGCGGACATCCGCCGCCGCGAGGTCGCCGCCGGCTACACCGGGCCGGGCCGCGGCTGCAACACCGTCAGCCTACCCGCACTGCGCGACGGCCACGTCGGTGTCGTGTCGGCGACGCTCCTATCCCGCCACGATCGGAACGGCGTGCAACTTGGCTTTATCCCGAAATCCGGCTACGAGTCGGCCGAGGCGGCCCACGCGATGGCCGTCGCCCAACTCACCTACTATCGCGCCCTCGAGCGCCGCGGCGAAATTCGCATCCTCACCGACTGGCCGACGTTCGATGCACACGTCGCCGCCTGGCAGATGAACATCGACGGTGGCAATGTCGGCGCTGTGCCGCTCGGCTTCGTCATCAGCATGGAAGGGGCCGACCCGATCCTGTCGCCGGACGACATCGGCTGGTGGTGGGACGCAGGCTTGCGGATCGTCAGCCTGTCGCACTACGGCAATGGCCGATATGCCCACGGCACCGGCACGCCCGGCCCGCTCAATACCGACGGTCCCGCGCTGCTCGCGGCGATGGAGCGGGTCGGCATGATCCTCGATGTGACGCACCTCGCCGACGAAGCGATGGACCAGGCGCTCGACGCGTTTGGCGGGACCGTCCTCGCCAGTCACCACAACTGCCGGTCGCTGGTGGACCGTCAGCGGCAACTGCGCGACTCCGACATCCGCAAACTCGTCGCTCGCGGCGGCGTCATCGGCGTGGCTTTCGACTGCTGGATGCTCGATGCCGCGTGCGGTCAGGGACCGGGCAACGTCCGTCGCATGGCGACGTTCGAACGCGTCGCCGACCACATCGACCGCATTTGCCAGATCGCCGGTTCGGCGCGGCACGCGGCGTTCGGCACCGACCTCGACGGCGGCTTCGGTACCGAACAGTCGCCGGCAGACCTCGACACCGTCGCCGACTTACAGAAGCTACCGGCGATCCTGGCGCGGCGTGGCTATTCGCAGGCCGACGTGACGGGCATCCTGCACGGCAACTGGCTGGCACTGATGCGAAGTGCCTGGGATGTGTCTTGTCGCGACTTGTAGCTCGCCCTCCAGACATCGTAGGCGGGTTCTCGTTCCCAGGCTCTGCCTGGGAACGCACTGCGTGCGAGGCTCTGCCTCGCGCGCCCGCAGGGGGTTGGCGCAGCTGGGTACGGCCGGCGGAGCCGGCAATGCAGTGCGTTACCAGGCAGAGCCTGGGAACGAGAGGGCCTACAGTGCGTTCCCAGGCAGAGCCTGGGAACGAAGATCCGCATCGCTTCGGTGCTGGACCTCGAAGACTCGGCCCACCCCACGACATCGACCCGTCATTGCTGCCGTAAAGCGATCAGCCGCGCATACGCTGCTCGCCACTGTGACGCGTCGTACGCCTGGATCGTCTGCTCTTCGTCCACGTGGCCGCACGCCAACACCTCTGCGAGCGCGACCAATTCCTCGAACGAGGAGATGTCCGGCCCAGCGTCGCTTTTGACGCCCGGCAGCTCCCACAGGCGTACCAGACCGATGCGATTCGCAGACACCAGTTGAACGCCGCCAGCGTGGAAGGCGACGCCGCACAAGTGCGCGTCGTGCCGCAGACGTGGGCCGACTGGACGGCCACTGACCGCGTCCCAGCGGTGCAACCCGCCAGCATCGTCGGCCAGGAGGAGGTGAACCCCGTCCGGACTGAACGCGGCTCGCCGCACGCCACCTTCCGCCGGCACTGCGCCCGGCAGCCAATGAGCCGCCGGCACGTCCCAAACGCGCACGGTTCGTGCCGGTCCGGCCAGGGCGACACGCCGTGCGTCGGCGCTGACGGCAGCAGCCGTCGTCCCCGGTCCTGGCGACAGCGTGCTCACCGACCGCCGCGTAGCCACATCCCAGATGCGGCCCGCCCCACTCCCGTCCATTTCGACCACCCAGCGCGCGTCGTCGCTCAGCGTGCCGGCCACGGTCACGCCACCGGCCCACGCAAGCGGTCGCGGCGTACCACTCGATACGTCCCACAGCCGAACGACGCCATCGACGTGTCGCACGGCCAGCGTCTCGGTCACGGGGTGAAACGCAACGCGATCCACCGGTCGATCGGCGGTGGGCAACGGGTACGACGACCCTTCGGCGATGTCGTATGCGGTCACTGTGCCGTCGGCCGCCACACCGGCGACGAACCGACCGTGGCCGCCGACGGCCCCAGTCAGTGGCTCCACAACCGCCGGCACGGACCCGCGGCGTTGGCCGCCGATCACGTCCCAGACTTCGACCACGCCCTCGCCTGCCACGGCGACGTACACCGCCGGCGGCACCGACTCGACGCCGAGAACGCGCTTATCGAACGCGCGGGCACCGACGAGGCGCGGGCCGTCTCGCAACAGCTTGGCGATCAGTTCACGGTCGCGCGCCTCGTGCGACGTACCGATGTCGCGGCGGAGCGCCTCGACCAACCGCAGGAGAGCAGCATGGTAATCGCCGGTTTCGAAGTCCTTGGTACCCATCGCATAGTTGAGCTGCCCGATCTGCGCGCTGTCGCGGGTCGCTTTGGCCCGCAGCGTGCCGGCGTACAGCGCCAGCGTGGCGACCAGTGCGATGCCCAACAGTCCGCTTAGCGCGGACAGCCCGGCCACCAGTGGCCGGCGCCGGCACCAACGCACGGTGCGCTCGACGCGGCCGACCGGTCGGGCCGCCACCGGCTCGCCGTCGCGCACCCGCTTCAGGTCGTCGGCCAATTCGAGCGCTGTGGCGTAGCGGCGATCCGGAGATTTCTCCAGGCACT
>CAZNSL010000187.1:0-8669 GCA_964574975.1 uncultured Alcaligenaceae bacterium
CCGCCGCAACCGCCGCCCGGCCCCAGCCAGGCCCAGCTCCAGGCCGAGCGGCAACGTCAGCAAGCGCTCCTCCAGGAGCGCAACCGTTTGCAACAGGCCGAGGCCCAGCGCCAGGCGGCGGCGAACGCTCAGCGGCAACAGGCCCTGGAGCAACAGCGCCGCGCGGAAGCTGCACGACTCCGCCAGCAGGAGCAACAGCGCCTGAACGCGGAGCGCGCTCGCCTCCAGAACGCCCAGCCGAAGCCGCAGGCCCCTCCGCGACCGACGCCGCCGTCCACCTCCGTGCCGAAACCGAGGCCACAGTCGCCACGACCGGCCCCCAAGCCGACGCAACTGCCGAACCCGAAGGCCTCGCCGAAGCCGGTGCCGGCCCCCAAGCCGACACCGCTGCCGACGCCCAAGTCCGGGTCGTCGCCGCAACAATCGCCGAAGCCGACGCCCAAGCCAGTTCCGAAGCCCAACCCGCGACCGACACCCAAGCCGGAGTCGAAGCCTGCGCCGAAGCCGACATCCAAGCCCGCGCCGAAGCCGTTCCCGCCGCCGAAGCCGGACGTGAAGCCGAAGCCTGCGCCGAAGCCGACACCCAAGCCGGAGTCGAAGCCCGTGCCGAAGTCCGACCGGCAGCCGACGCCGCGACCGGAGCGGGAACCGAAGTCGGTGCCCACGCCGAAGCCGGAACAGAACACGACGCCCAAGCTGCCGCCGAAACCCGAGACGCAGCCCAACCCGAAGCCGCTGCCTGGCTCGGCGTCGAAGCCGCGGCCGGTGTCGGACGCGAAGCCGATCCCAGACCCGGCCGTAACCGCCAGGAAAGCCGCGGCCGAGTTCGACCGCCGGTTCAACCTCAATCGAGCCGTGCCCAAGGAGCAGGAACTGGCCCGTGACCGCGAGCGCGAACGACTCGGCAAACTGGCCGAGAAGCGTCCCGCCGTGCCGACCGCCGACAAGGCCCGTCTCGATGCCGAACGCAACCGCCTGCGCATCGACCAGGCCCGGATACTGACACCGCCGCGGCCGACGGTGCCGCCGCAGCCGAAGAAGGTCGTCGTGCTGCCCGGTCGCGGCGGCAACGGCCCGCGCCCCGTCCTCGGCCCCGCGCTCTCGGGCGCACAGCTCAGCGCCCTGCGCCGCTTCGATAACCCGGCCGCCCGCGACCTGGCCGCTCGCCGCCGCGTTCGCCCCGACGACCTGTTCGCCCTCCGACGGCATGCGTCGGGGGTGGCCGACGTGCAGACGCGGTTGGCGATCGTCAAGACGACCGCCGCGTCGTTCTGTCTGAACGACCGTCACTGGCTCGGCCTGTTCGACGCGCAGCATAGTGCCGCGTTCAACGTCCGCGAGCGGATCGTCATCCGCCGCTTCATCGACGGCACGCCCTGGGTGGCCGAGGACTTCACGGCCATCCGCGCCTGCCTCGGCGCGCCGTTGCCGCCGTTCTTCCGCGTGTGCGTCCTGCGCATGATCGAGGAGGAGTTGTACGCCCGCTCGCGGCTCGCCTGGCTCAACGGCTTCGTGCCGTTCGGTGGCTCCGGATGCGTGGTGCTGCCGGTCGGCGGCGTCGTGGTCGTGCCCGGCTGCGTGCCGACCATCCCGACCGTGTGGGTGCCGGCCGACCCGACCGTCGTCGTCGACTCGAACCTGCCGCCGCAGGGTGCGGGCTTCGTCTGCACCGTGGTGCCGGACGAGCCGATCGAGTACGTCCAAACGGCCGAAACGCCCGCGACTCCGCCCGACGCGCCGGCCGAGACGGTGCTGACGCCGGCCGAGAAGGCGGCGTGGGACGACGTGCTGGCCAAGTCCACCAACGCCGACGTGCTGCGGACGATGACGCCGCTGGAAATCCGCAAGTTCCTTGCCGATGTCTATCCGGCCGGCCTGCCGACGGAGGCGGCCCCGGAGGCTGAGGCGGCGGAGAAGCTGGGCCCGCTCGCCCCGGACCTGAAGGTGCCGCAGTCGTCGCGCTATCTGCGCTTCGCCAACAACTCGAAGGAGCGGCAGACGCTCAAGGTCGAGGTGCCCTCGGCCCCCGGCCCGGACGGCCAGGCCGCCCCGCCGCGGCAACTGGAGTACAAGCTGGAGCCGGGCGAGGTCGCGGACCTCAAGGACGGCGACTGGCGCGTCAACGCCGCCCGCGTGCGCTTCAGCGTCGTCAGCGAGAAGGGCCGCGAGATGAATCAGTTCAAGGACAAGGACTTCGTCCTGGTGCCGGAGAAGGACGAGAAGGGCGAGCCGTCGTACTCGGCGGCCCAGCCGGAGGTCGCGCAGATCGGCATCCAGGGCGACGAGGGGGCCGAGTAAAGGATTCACCACAGAGTCACAGAGGGCGCAGAGAGAATGCCGAGGAAGATTCATTTCTTCCCTGGTGTTTTCTCTGTGCCCTCTGTGACTCTGTGGTGAATCCTTTTACGATGATACCAGCGGTAACGATACGCCCCACGGAGGGTTGACAAGATGTCCGTCCGCTTTGCTGCCGTCGCACTGTTCGTCGCCGCGCCGCTGTGCGCCCAACCGCTGCCGGACGACCGGCCGGCCGCATTCCTCAGCACCAAGCCGGCCGAGTCGTTCGCCCGCTCTCCGGCGAGCCGCGTCCAGAACGTCTTCTTGCGACCCAACCTCGACGAGCAACTGTTCCTCCACGTCCGCAACCCCACCGAGCGCGAGCAGAAGCTGACGCTCGCCCTCGCCACCGGGCCGAACGACGTCGACGAGTTCGCTCGCGTCAACGTCAGCGTGCCGGCCCGCAGTACCGCCCGCGTCGAGGGGCCGAAGGCCACGCCCGCCCCCGGCGACAAGCCGCCCGAAAAGCCCGCCCCCGGTACCCCCCTCCACGGCAGTCTGCACCTGCGGCTGCTCGACAATCGCGGCGATACCATCGACTCGTCGGCGCTGCCGGTGCGCGTCGAGTTGCCGTCGCAGTACGTCGAGGCCGCGGCCCGATTCGAGGGCGAACCCGGTGGCGCGACCAACAAGTTCATCGTCGCGCTGCGCGACCGTACGCCGGCCCGGCCATTCCCGGGGCCGCCAGCCAAGGCGCAGCTCGTCGTGGACCCGACCCGGATTCCCGGGCTGGTCGTGGAGAGCGTCAAGGTCGGCACGTTCCTCGGCAAGCTGCCGCCCGGTGGGCAACTGACTCTCGCGGCGGAGAACCTGCGCTTCCGCCAGCCGGGGCACCGTGGCGTCGTCGCCGTCACGGTCGATGGCGTCGAACGAGCGTTTCTGTTCGAGACCGATTTCGGCGGCACCGCGCCGCAACCCTACCGCGACGTGCGGCTCGCCATGAGTCACCCGCTGTACGTCCGCCCCGGCGGGTCGTGTCCGGTCAAGCTCGAAATCGACAATGCCCCGCGCGCCGATGCAACGGTCGAGTTCGGCATCGACCGGGCCGACACCGGCCGCTTCGACACGACGACCTGGAAGGGTGGCGACCGCCACGAGGCGGTGAGCGTCCGCTGGGGCGGCCGCGACGGCGGGCTGACCTTCATCAGCGAACTGCACGACTACGTGAAGGAACTCGATACGGCCGGGCTACAGGGCAAGCGTGCCCTGCGGCTGCGCCTGCTCGACCCACAGGGCCGCGAACTGGCCACCGAGGCGGGCGAGGTGATCGTGGATGCGACGGAGCCGGTCGTGTCGCGCTTCCGGGTAATGACGAAGGACCCGATCCGCGGCAAGGCGGTCTCGCTGACCGCGTTCGGAACCGACCCGGAATCCGGCATCAAGGAAGTGCTGTTCTTCGCCGGCGAGCCGCCCGCCCCGGACGGCAAGCCAACAGCCAACGGCCGCGTCCTTCGCGCGACCCCGCCGGACGCGGCCAACGACCCGTACACGGCCCTGCTGCCGGTGCCGGACGTGAAGGGTCGGGTGACGGTCGGCGTGCGCTTCGTCAACCACGCCGGCCTGCACGCCGACGCGACGGAGGAGATCGTCCTGCGCGACCCACCGCCGGAGAAGAAGCCGGTCGGCTCGATCAAGGTCAAGGTCGTGCAGGGCACCGACGAGCGGCCGCAGCAGAACATGGCGCTGCAACTGCGCGACGCGAAGGGCAACGTCCTCAAGGACGCCGCCACCGATGCCAAGGGTGAGTACACGTTCGCCGACGTGGAGCCGGGCAAGTACGTCGTTGCCGCGTCCCGGCTGCGGAACCAGACCAAGGCGCAGGCCAACGTGACGGTCGAGGCCAACAAGTCGGCCGAGGTCACGCTCAAAATGAAGCGGTAAGTCGCGGTCACACTACGGGCGCGTCCGGCGTTTCGGCATCGTGGAACAGGTCGAGGTAGTCGCCGTAGGCGAACTGGCGGTTACGCTTCTGGTCGGACATCGGGCGAAGGATGCCGATGTCGCACAGCCGGCGCACCAGGTCGTTCGCGCCGGGGAAGCTTATCGACAGCGTCTCGCCGACTTTGGCGACGGTTACGACCGGCCGCTCGTAGAGCGATTCGAGCAAGGTCAGCCCTTGAGGCACCCGCCGGCTCAGGCGTGCCATCACTTGCGTGCGGTGGGCCTCGCGCATCAGGACGATCTGCCGTGCAGTGGAGGAGGCGAGTTGGGCCACCTCGAACACGCCCCGCACGAAGAACTTGATCCATCCCTCCCAATCGCCGCGGTCGCGGACGGCCTGGAGCCGCTCGTAGTACTCGGTTTGGTTCTGCTTGAAGTAGTAGGACAGGTACAGGAGCGGCCGGGTAAGGATTTCCCGCTCGCAGAGCAAGAACGTGATGAGCAACCGACCGACGCGGCCGTTCCCGTCGAGGAACGGGTGGATGGTTTCGAACTGGGCGTGCGCCAAGCCAACTTTCACCAAGTTGGGCATTGGGGCGGCGTCGTGGAGGAAGCGTTCGAGGTCGCCGAGTGCCGCCGCCATTTCCGCGGGCGGCGGCGGGACGAAACGCGCGGTTTGCAGCGTACACCCGGGCGCGCCGATCCAGTTCTGCGACTGGCGGAACTCGCCGGGGCGGAACTCGCTGCCGCGAACGCCGTCGAGCAGGAGGCCGTGAATCTCTCGCACGAGCCGGAGCGATACCGGCAGGTCGCGGAGCCGGCTCAGGCCGTAGTTCATGGCGGCGATGTAGTTGACGACCTCCGCAACGTCCTGCGGCCGACCCGGCGCGAGGGCTTGTTGCTCAAACGCGATTACGTCGATCAGCGACGCCTGCGTACCTTCGATTTGGCTCGACAGCACGGCCTCCTTGCGAACGTACATGTAGACGAACAGGTCCGGGTTCGGCAAGATCGTGACGGCCCCTTCAAGCCGACCCAGGGCGAAGTCCGCCATCGAAAGTAGTTGAAGCGTTTCGTCGTCGATGCGTATGGGCGGGTTGGGCGGCAGTGGGTTGGGCACAAATGCTCGGTAGCCTGTCGGCTGCGATAGGAATCGGCCAGCACGATTCGCGGCGGTGGATCGAGCCATATTATCTGCACACTATAATAGCCGGGCCATAGGCCGAGATTATTATCGAAATCGCTCACGAAGCGATAATATAGCTTGCCGGCTTTCTACGTTGCGACGACGACATAGTTTAGGTTTAAATCCCGACTCGGAGCCTCTCCAATGACTCGTGCGTTGCTCCTCACCTTGCTCCTACCCGCCGCACTGTTCGCGCAAGCCCGGCGAGCGCCGGTCGTTTCGCCGGAAGTCGCGGTGGACGGCAAGGTCACGCTGCGTCTGGCCGCGCCGAAGGCACAGACGGTTGCCCTCGACAGCGGCGACCTCGCGGCCACCCTCGGCGTCAAGGCGTTGCCGGCGATGGCCAAGGGCGACGACGGGGTGTGGGCCGTCACGCTCGGCCCGGTGCCGCCGGGTATTTACGAGTACTCCTTCAAGGTCGATGGCGTCAAGGTGACCGACCCCAACAGTTCCAACGTCTTCGGCGACCGCACCGGCTCGCGCGGCTACGTCGAGGTTCCTGGCCCGGCCGGTTCGCCGCGGGCCGACGCGTGGCGGAAGGTGCCACACGGAACCGTCCACACCCACTGGTACGAGTCGTCCGCAGCCGCCGGTGCCCGTCGCCGCGTCCACGTCTACACGCCGCCGGGTTACGAGAAGGATTCCCGCAAGTACCCCGTGCTCTACCTGCTGCACGGTTCCGGCGACAACGATTCGCACTGGACGCTCCTCGGTCAGGCGAACGTCATCGCCGACAACGCCATCGCCGACGGCAAGGCGGTGCCGATGCTGATCGTCATGCCCGACGGCCACGTCCCCACAACCGGCGACCGCACCGCCGCGTTCGAGACGGAGTTGATGAAGGACGTGCGGCCCCTGGTCGAAGGGAACTACCGCACTGAGACGGGTCGGTCCAAGCGAGCGATCGCGGGGCTGTCGATGGGCGGCAACCAGGCGCTCGCCGTGGGCCTCAAGAATGCGGACGACTTCGCCTATGTGGGGGCGTTCAGCGCAGGCGTGCGCGAGGGGTCGCCGGCGTATGCGGCCTTGAACGACCCGGCGAAGTTGAACGACCGGCTGAAGTTGCTCTGGGTCGGCATCGGCACCGACGACTTTCTGCTGAACGCCAACCGCGACTATGCGAAGAAGCTCGACGCGGCAAATGTGAAGCACGAGTACAAGGAAACGTCGGGTGGCCATCGCTGGGGCGTCTGGCGCGACTATCTGGCCGGGTTCCTACCGCGGCTGTTTCGGGATTGACCGGAGAGTCACTATGCGCGTCCTGCTCGGCTCCGGCGGCTTCCGCACGCCGGAGCGAATCGTCACCTTGACCGCGGCCATGCGGTCGTTCTTCGGCCCGGTGCGCCGGCTCGTCTTCGTTCCGTACGCACTCGCCGACCACGACGGCTACGTCCGCATCATGCTCGAGCGTGGCACCAACGCCGGCTACGAACTGGCCGGACTGCACACCTTCGCCGACCCAGTGCGGGCCATCGAGGAGGCGGAGGGCGTCTTCGTCGGCGGCGGCAACACGTTCCGCCTGCTCGACCGGCTGTACCGCTTCGGGTTAGTCGAGGTCCTGCGCGCGCGAGTGCAGGCGGGTCTGCCGTACCTGGGCGTGAGCGCCGGTTGCAACGTGGCCTGCCCGACCATTCGCACGACCAACGACATGCCGATCGTGCAACCGCCGAGCCTCGACGCGCTCGGACTGGTGCCGTTCCAGGTGAACCCGCACTACTACCTGGGCCACAATTACGTCAGGGACGGCGAGGCGTACGTCGAGCACTTCAGCGAGACGCGCGACGACCGACTGCGCGAATTCCACGAGGAGAACGCGACGCCCGTCATCGGCCTCTGGGAAGCGGGCTTGTTGCGCTGCGAGGCTGGCCGCGTCGAACTGTCGGCGGCCGCAGCGCGGGTGTTCCGTCGCGGGCAGGAACCGCTGGACGTGGCCCCGCCGGCGGAGATCGGGGCGATGTTGGCGTGACGCGGCGGATCGGTTATAGTGTGGGTGGTATTGTCGCCGCCAAAGGTCGATCCCATGACAGTCGCTACGGACAATGATCTGGAGAAGCTGACCGACGACGAACTGGAGGAATTGAGCCTCCGCGTCGAGATGGTTCGATTGAAGCGACGGATGGGGCGCGCGACTGAAGTCGGCAATTTACCGGCGAACGACAAGCCTGACCCGCCGCCGTGGCCGGTGGAGATGTTGAACCCCAAGTTCCTCGCCGAAATCGCCCGCCGGGGCAACACGCCGTTCGAGGAAGCCTTGACGGAAGAGGAGTTCCTCGCCGAACTCGACGAAATGTGGGCGCGGGACGACGCCGGCCTACCGCAACCGAACGAGTTCTACAACCACCTTCCGCCGCCCCCCATGTTCCGTGAGTGAGTACTCGACCTCCCATCTCGCCTCGGCCCACGCCCACCTGGCTGGATCGGTGGGGTCGGGCCGCGCGGCCGGCGGTTTGCCCGCGTAACGCCCCAACTCGGCGAGGATCGTCTTGACGCAAAGACGGACCAGAGCCCGACTCATCGGCGTACGTATGCCGATGTCGAACCGACATTTCGGTGAGAGTCCGACGCTGGTCGTCATCGCGTTTTCTCCGCTCAGTACGCCCGCGCGAACGCTACCCTCCTTTGCGACGGTGCCCCCGTCTTGACGCACTGGCCCGCCTCCGCCGGGCTGTCGAACGGGATGCAGCGGATCGTTGCTTTCGGCGCCTCCGGGATGGCGTACTCCGTCGCCGTCGTGCCGTCCCAGTGGGCCATCAGGAAACCCGGCTTATCGATCTCGGCCACGAACTCGTCCCACGTGTCCACGCGACGGGTGGTACCGTCGCGGTACGCCTTCGCTTTGGCGAACAGGCCCGATTGAATGTCGCGCAACAGCGCGTCGATGCGATCCGCCGCCGACGCCAGCGGCACGCCGAACTCCTTGCCGTCCTTGCCGGGCTTGTCGCGCCGGGCCAGCACGCACGCCGACTTCTCCACGTCCTTCGGACCGATTTCGACGCGCACTGGCACGCCGCGCAGTTCGTACTCGGCGAAGCGGAAGCCGGGCGACTTGTCGAAGTCGGTGTCCACCTTCACCGCAATCGGCTCGTAGCCGTAGAAGTCGTCGCGCGGCCGCGCCCGCAGTTCGGCGGCGAGCTTCTCGGCCGCGGCGATGGCCGGGGCGCGCTCGGCGTCGTTCTTGCCGAGGGGACAGATAGCGACGTGCGTCGGCGCGAGCCGCGGCGGCACGACCAGGCCGTTGTCGTCGGAGTGCGTCATGATCAGCCCG
>CAZNSL010000188.1:0-8666 GCA_964574975.1 uncultured Alcaligenaceae bacterium
GCGCTGCACTTCTTGGCTAGCACGGCGCTGCACTTCTTGGCTAGCGTTTACACGGGGTTCATGGCTGGTGTTCGTTGTGGCGGGCCGCGAGGTCGGGAATGCCCGTCTCGACGCCCTGGCCGAGGATGGCGTACAGCTCGTCCCAATTCGGCTCGGCCGGCGGCTCGCCGGCCGGCGGGGTGCCGACGGCGCGCGGCTCAAACTCGACCCTGCACTTGTCGGGCAGGTTGACCGGGCCGGTCGGACGGAAAACGCCGTTCTCGAAAATGGCGTGGACGGTGGCGGACATGTGAGGTCGCTCCGGAGATCAGCGGTTCAATTGATCCACGGCGGTTAGGCCGTGGATCACTCGGCTACTCGAGCGTGACGCCAAACGCCTACGTTCGGCTTCAATTGGGCCACGGCGTTCGAGCCGTGGAGAGGACGATTAGGCTGCCATGATCGCATTCAACACCTCTTATGCTTCAATTGGGCCACGGCGGTTGAGCCGTGGATCACAGAGGTGCTATCCGCGGATGCGACAACAACATTCTACGGAAAACAGGACTACTGTGCTTGCAAGTTTCGGCGAGCCTCTCTACAATTATCTTCATAAGAGGTGTATAAGAGGAGATTAGAATGATCGATGTACCGCTGATCGACGCCTTCCGCAAGGTTCAATCGGACGGGCACCACAGCCCGGACCAAGTAGTCTGCGATCCAGAACTGCGGCGGCGCTTCCTTGAATACGTTCATGAGCAGTGCCCGCTTGGTGAACGCGACTGCCTCATGGGACTTTTGAATCTCCGCAAGCGTGGGCTGCTCCGAGCAAGCCAACGATGAACCAGCAACCTTCGATTCCGTAGACCGCTCTCCATTCAACTGGCCGTACAACCCCGGCCCCCAACGGGAGACGCCCTTGAGCTTCGCCAACTTTTTCCAGCAGGCAACGGCCCGAAAGCCGTACCGTTTCCAATCGCAGTTCGCTGAGGAACCCACGCTCTACGACATCGTGCGCGCACCGACCGGCTCGGGCAAAACGGCCACGGCAATCCTCGGCTGGCTTTACCGACGGCGGTTCCATGCCGACAAGGCGGTTCGGCAGGCGACACCGCGGCGGCTCGTCTACTGTCTGCCGATGCGAACTCTGGTCGAACAGACCGTCGAGAACGTCCGGGCGTGGCTCGCGCAACTCAGCTTGGGCGAAGAGATTGGCGTCCACAAATTGCTCGGTGGCGAAGTCGCCAACGATTGGGCGCTGTATCCAGAGTATGACGCGATCCTCGTCGGCACGCAGGACATGCTGCTGTCGCGGGCGCTCAACCGCGGCTACGCCGCGAGTCGCTTCCGCTGGCCCATCGACTTCGGGCTTCTCAACAACGATTGCCTGTGGGTGTTCGACGAACTGCAATTGATGGCGAACGGGGTTGCCACGTCGGCGCAACTGGCCGGGCTGCGGGCGAAGCTCCAGACGTTCGGGCCGTGCCCGTCCGTGTGGATGTCGGCGACGATGGAGCGGTCGTGGCTCCGCACGTTCGACCTACGCGAGCGAATCGACGCGCTCCGCGAACTCCGCCTTGACGACGACGAATTGACGACCGGCGAACTCGGCCGGCGAATGACGGCGAAGAAGACCCTGCGGCCGGCGGACCTCGGCACCGACGCCGCGGACAAGAAGGGCTATCCCAAGAAGGTTGCCGAGGCCGTCGATGCGAAACACCAGCCGAACTCGCTGACGCTCGTTGTCCTCAACACCGTGGACCGCGCGAAGGAGGTATTCGGCGAACTCAGGAAGCTCAAAGGAGTCGCCGCCGAACCCGTCCTCATCCACAGCCGCTTTCGGCCGCAGGAGCGGGCGATCCTCAATGTGAAGCTGACGAGTCCGTTGCCGGCCGCCGGCCGCATTGTCGTCGCAACGCAGGTCGTGGAGGCCGGCGTTGACATCTCGGCCCGCGTGCTTTTCACCGAACTCGCGCCGTGGCCGAGCATGGTGCAACGCTTTGGCCGTTGCCACCGCTACGGCGAACTACCCGACGGCGGCGAACTCTACTGGATCCACGTTCCCGAAAAGACCGTGCTGCCGTACAAGGCTGGCGACTTGGCCGCGGCCCGCGAACTGTTGGCGCAACTCGACGGACGCGACGTATCGCCGAACAGCCTCGAACGGTTCCAGACGGAGAAGGGTGTCACGTTGCCGTTCGAGCATACGCACGTCGTCCGACGGCGCGACGTTCTCGATCTGTTTGACACAGCCCCCGACCTGTCCGGCAACGACATCGATGTGAGCCGCTTCGTCCGCGACGACGACCCCGAAACCGATGTCCGCGTGTTCTGGCGGGCACTGAACGGTAGTGGTCCAGACGATGACCAGCCCGCACCGTCGCGCGATGAACTGTGTCCGGTGCCGGTCGAACAAGCACGTGCCTTCCTCAAGAAGCTCGGCGAGCGAAATCGGCCGCTAAATGGGTACATTTGGGACCACCTCGATGAAGAATGGAAGTCACTGAGGCCGGCCGACGTGCGCCCGGGCTTGGTAATCCTGCTGTCGGCGACCGCGGACGGCTACGAGTGGGACGGCCAGTCCGGCCGCGGCTGGCAGGCGGATGCAGACGCCGCCGTTGAGCCGGTGGCCGCGCGGTCGCCGCAGCCCGAAGAAGGCATCAGTTCCGATCCGAAGTCGGCCCTCGGGGTGCCGTTCACCATTGTCCAGCACACTCAGAACGTCTGCGATGAACTTGATGGAATCCTTACGTCGTTCGGCGAACGACTCGCCGAATGGGTTAGCCAGCTCGCGACCGCCGCCCGCTGGCACGACGCGGGCAAAGCCCACGTCGTCTTTCAGGACGCGGTTCGCAAAAACAACCGGGATTTGCCCAAGGAATCGACTTGGGCGAAGTCCGGCACCAAGCAACCTTTGCGTTACGACCGCAAACACTTTCGCCACGAACTGGCGTCGGCCCTGGCGGCGCTTCAGCATGGGTTGCCGTTCGAGGTTGCTTACCCCATCGGCTCCCACCACGGCCGCGTCCGCCTCTCGATCCGCTCGCTACCCGGCGAGGTGCCGCCAGACGACCCGGCGACCGCGTTCGCGCTTGGCATCGTTGACGGCGATGAGTTACCCGAAGCCGCCCTTGGCGGCGGTACGACCTGCCCCGCGACGCGGCTCGACCTGACGCCAATGCGGCTGGGCGGCGACGCGAGTTGGTCGGGCCAGGCGTTGAAGCTGCTTGCTGAGTGGGGGCCGTTCCGGCTGGCGTACTTGGAAGCGCTTTTGCGTGCCGCCGACGTGCGGGCGAGCATGAAGGAGGCGGGGGATGCCTGAACTGCCGTTGCCCGGCTGCACGCCGGAACCGCTGATGAGCTACCTCAAGGCGCTGGGCGTTTTTCGGCTCGTCGCCGAGCAAGCCGACCCAGATGCCCGCGGGTCGTGGGTCGGTGGGACGTTCGTACTCCAGAGCAAACTCGACCGCGACGGTCTGATCCGCTTCTTCACCGAGGACTACCGCCCAACGCCTATCCTCGCGCCGTGGAACGGTGGCAGTGGCTTCTACGGTGGCGGGGCCGAACCCCTCGACGCTCTGGTCGCGTCGAGCGCCGGCCGGCTTACGCTGTACCGCGAGACGATCGGGCGAGTGCGGCCGTTCGTACCGCCGGGCAAGCCGAAAGACGAAGGCAAAGAACGATTGCTGACTCAATGTCGAGCCGTACTGCCGGACGAAGTCATCCCGTGGTTGGACACGTGCTTCGTCCTGGGCGAAGACGGACCGGGTTATTTCCCACTCCTCGGCACCGGAGGCAATGACGGCCGGCTCGACTTCACCAACAACTTCATGCAGCGTTTGGCCGACATCATCGCGTTTGGCGAAGGCGATCCGCAACCCGATGACTCGGTCGGGTGGCTCGCCGATGCCATCTTTGCCGATGGATTGACGGCACTGGGTAAGGCCGCCGTCGGACAGTTCAACCCGGGCGGGATCGGCGGCGCCAACGGCGTTCAAGGCAAGTACGACGCGGCATCGCGCGTGAACCCTTGGGACTACGTACTGACACTTGAAGGGGCGATCCCGTTCGCTGGGGCCGTTGCGCGCCGCCTAGGGACGGACGCTCGTACCAACGCCCGGGCGGCGTTTCCGTTCACCGTGCAAACGGTCGCCGTCGGCTACGCTTCGGCGACCGCATCCGAAGAAACGAGTGACGGTTCGCGGGCCGAACTTTGGCTACCGCTCTGGGAGGAGCCGGCAGCGTTCCGCGAAGTCGAGCGGCTGTTCGTGGAAGGTCGGGCTCAACTCGGGCGGCGGCAGGCTCGCAACTCGGTCGAGTTCGCATTGGCGATCGGCTTGCTGGGCGTTGGCCGTGGAGTCACGGCGTTTTCGCGTTACGGCTTCCTCAAGCGCAACGGACTGGCATTCATTGCCGCGCCGCTTGGCCGCATCCGTGTGACGCCGCGTCCGAGCGCCCGACTGCTCGATGACCCGGCCCTGACGACATGGCTCGACCGCCTGCGCTCGGCGTGTCGCGACAAAGAGAAAGTGCCCGGCCGCTATCATGCGGCGCTGCGCGGGATCGACCGGGCGATGTTCGAGTTTGCCAACCGGGCCGAGACGGGCGCGGCCGCCGACGGCCGAGCGCTAACCAACGTTCTCATCGCCCTCGGCCATGCCGAGCGCACTTTGTCCGGCGGCTTACGATTCTGCGAAGACAAATACATCCGACCGCTCCAGGGCCTCGACGCCCAATGGCTCGACCGAGCCGACGACGACAGTCCCGAATTTCGCCTCGCCGCCGCAGTCGCGAGCATCCTACCAACGAAAGACGTTGGCCCATTCCGGTGTTTCCTCGAACCCGTCGAGGCTCGCGGTAGCAGATTTACATGGGACGGTGGCAGCACATCGGCCGTTTGGTCGAACCGTTCCCTGGCGGACAACTTGGCCGCTGTGTTCCGCCGCCGGTCGATGGAGGCGTTTCGGGCTGGTCGTTCCGGCGTACCGCTCGATTCCCCACGGCCGGCCGCGCTCGCCGATGCGATCGCGTTCGTGGAAGGTGAGACGAACGACGACAAGCTGCACGAGCTGATTTGGGGCCTATCTGCCGTCGCCGCAGCGGAGCGCCGCGAGCCGACGGTGTTGGATGACGACTCGACCGTCCCCTTCGAGTTCGGCGTTCCCCGTTTGGTGGTCGGGTCGATCGCGCTCAAGCCGTACCGCGGCCGGTGGGGACTCGCCGACCGTGCGAGCGACCGCACTGCTACGGCAGACGCGGCCGTCTTTCAGATGTTGGCCCGCAACGTGTCGTCGGCCGTCGATGCCGCCGCGAGGCGGTTGAAGGCCGGCGGGCTGCTCGTCAACGGCTACCGCAACCGGCGTCAGTCGGGGCAATCGTTGGCCATCGCTTCTGCGATTCCGCCGGTTCGTTTACTCGCGGCCATGCTATTCCCGCTATCCGAACGCGATCTACTTCGCGTCGCCAATGAAGTGCTGTATCCGCCCGAATCGGATGACTAACCCCGTACCCCTTGGAGGCCCAACATGCCCCTCGACCTCGGTTCGCTGAAGGACGCTCCGCGCGTCTTGATCGAAGCTCACTTGAAACCGCTCGCTGGAACCCGATTCCAGCCGACCGGCTTCCCCGACCTCGGGCCGGCGACCTACGACGCCCCTTCTGACGACGGGGGCACGGTCGCGACCTTGCTCGTCGAGTCGGCGCAGTCGATGGCCAATCGGCTCGAAGCCGTCTGCTGGGACGAGGCGACAGACAATGTCCCCGAGGAGTTGGAGGGTCTGCCGTTCGTAAAGGTGCAGCTCGCCGGTATCTCGGATGGATCCGACACGACTTGCAGCCTCCTCGAATTCCACCGGTTGAACTCGCCTTACATCATGTCTGGCACGACGAAAACGGGTACACCGTTCGCTGACGTTCTAAAGGACAAACTCAAACTGGCGGCCCCCGCGAAGAAGAAGGACGCAGGTGCGGAAGCCGACGACAAAGAGCGAGACGACGTTGCCGGCGTCGTCAACCTGCGCCGGCTCGCAAAGGTGTGCTTCGAGTATGACCCGAACTCGCTGGTTCACGGCGTCTTCCTGGAAAAGATCGCCGGCCGGCTACGGCACCCGCGAGCGATTTCCGCATTCATTGAAGCGAGCGGTGTTGGTCGGGCCGATAGCGGTGGCGTTAAGTTCGACCGCGCCTTACCCAAACCGAGCGTGGCCGGGGTGGACGCAAAGGGCGGCTACGGCAACGTACCGTTTCACCGCAGCGAATTCACCGCCAAGTCGATCACCGCGTTCTTCTCGCTCGACCTCGCGCAGATTCGCGGCTACGGCCTCGGCAACGACGCTGCGGACCTGTTGACCGTGTTGTCGCTGTGGAAGCTGCGCAAGTTCCTCTATGTCGGCCTGAGGCTGCGCACGGCGTGCGATCTGGAGTTGGTGGAAGGCGATGCTGTTGTCGTGAAGCGGCCGGCCGGGTTCAAGTTGCCGCCGACCGACGATTTGGCGAAGCAACTCGCCGGGCTGATCGGGAAGTGCAAATCGCAGTTCGCCAACCCGCACGTCACCGAACTGACGTGGGCGGGCGAGAAGAAGAAGGCCAAGTAACTAGGGGAGGTCGCCATGCCCGTCACGCTGAAGCTGACTTTCCCGGCCGGCCGTTACCACGCGACGCCGTGGGGCCGGCACGTCAACGAGGGGGTGCCCGAATGGCCGCCGTCGCCGTGGCGGCTCTTGCGGGCGCTCATCGCCACGTGGAAGCGCAAGTGCGCCGACCTTGGCGAATCGCAAGTCCGCGCGGCGTTGGAACCGCTCGCGGTCCCACCGTTGTTTCGTCTGCCGCCGGCCCGCGCCGCCCACACACGGCATTACATGCCGCTCAACGAGCGAACCGTGCGCGACGTGAAGGGCGGCGGGACGACGTTGGTGTTTGACACGTTCGTCGCCGTCGGCAGGTCCGATCCGGTCATCGTCCACTGGCCGGACGCCGAACTTGCGCCCGACAACCGGGCCGCGCTCGGTTGCATCGTGAGTCAGTTGACCACGTTCGGCCGGGCCGAAGGCTGGGTCCATGCGGAACTGCTGGACGGCGGCACGGTGGACGTTAACTGTGGCCCCGCGGCGATGGCGACCGACGGCGAACTCGTCTCCGTTTTCTGCCCGGACCCGGCCACAGCGTTCGACGACGAACATTACCCGAAGCACGACGCGAAGAAGTTGTCCAAGGGCCAGGTGAAGTCGGCCGACTTTCTGTTCGACTGTCCGCCGTGGCACCTGTGCCTGGATACCGAGACGATCCACGAGAAGAAGTGGCCGCGCGTACCGGGGGCGCGGTGGGTCAGCTACGAACGGCGGGCCGACGCCTTCACCGCGTCGGCGGCAAAGCCGGCTGTTTCGACGGGCGGGCGGGAGAAGCCGACCGTCGCGCGGTTCCTGCTCGACGGGCCGGTGTTGCCGTTGGTCACCGACACCGTTCGCGTCGCCGAGGCCGTCCGGCGGGCCGTCATGAGTCGTTTCGGCGCGCGGTGCCGCCGGCGGCCGGAGCAAGCTGCCGCGTTCCTGCGGCCGGGCACCACCGACCGTTACGCATCGCCCGTCCTCGCCGGCAAGGACGCCGCCGGCCGGCCGCTCGCCGGCCACCGCCACGCCCACTATCTGCCCACCGCCGACGGCACCGATCCGCGGCGGGTCACCCACGTCACCGCCTACGCCCCCGACGGCTTCGGCCCCGACGAGGCCGCCGCCCTCGCCGGCCTGCGCGACGTGCGGCTCGGCGACGACCGCCTACGCGTCCAACTCGTCGGCCTGGGTCGGCCCGGCGACTTCACCGCGCCGCTGTTCGGCCGGTCGGCCACGTGGGCGTCGGCCACGCCGGTCGTCGCCCATCGCCACCTCAAGCTCCGCGGCACCAAGCGCGACGCGCCGCCGCCCGCCGGCCCGGACGGCCGACCGTGCATCGTGGCCGTACTGGTGGGGGAGCTGGTCGGCCGGCTCGGCGTGGGCCGGCTGGCGGACGTCCGGGTGGAGGCGCGGACGACGGGGGGCGTGCGGGGGGTGGAGTTCCACCGCGGCCGCAACCGCCCCGGCGACGACGGCTTCGCCCGCCCGTTTGGCCTGTTGCGGCTGACGTTCGCGGAGCCGGTGTCGGGTCCGTTGTGTTTGGGCTACGGCAGCCACTACGGGTTGGGGTCGTTCCTGCCGGTGGGGGTGGCCCGTTGACGTTAGCCGACAATCGGCGATGATGGAGGGTGGACGTGGTGTGAGAAGTGGCCGACGGGTGGGTGTCCCGCTGCGGACGCCGTCCGGACGCGCCCGCGAGCGGCGAAGTGGTGTTCGCCGCTATCGGCGCGATCCGCGACGGAGGGTCTTTGACAATCGAGGGTTTGCGATGAACAGGAACGGTTGGAGCCGCTCGCGTGTCGCAGGTGTCGTAGCCGTCAGGCGTTGCGTTGCTAGCCGCGCGATGGCGGCCGTGGTCGAATGCGCGATGGCGGGTGCCGCTCGCACCGAAATGTCCATCTTCTTACGCTACCGCAATTTGCGAAGCGAAGCGTGATCCACGGCTCGAACGCCGTGGCCCAATTGAAGCTCGTAGACGCGAACCGGGATGCGGTTCATCGCTTCAGTGATCCACGGCTCGAACGCCGTGGCCCAATTGAAGCTGACCAGTGCTTTCCCGTTCACGTTGTCTCTCCCTGTGAT
>CAZNSL010000189.1:0-8665 GCA_964574975.1 uncultured Alcaligenaceae bacterium
GTGGGTAGTAGTAGTCGCCGCGCTCCTGTGCCTGATCACCGCGGCCGGGGCGCTGGCGGCACAAGTTCTCCGCAACGAAGCCTATGCCCTGCTCGGGGCGGGCACGGTCGTCGCCATCCTGGTCGTGACGCGCCTGTTCGGGCACGCGGAACTGACGTTGCTCGGGCAGCACTTGCGTGCGACCGCGTACTCGTTCTTGCCGACCGGCAGCGAGGTGGCCGGGCCGGGAGATGGCGCGAGACTCTACGCAACGGCGACGCCTCTGCGCCCGACGGATCGCTGCGACCGTTTCTGGGGCGAGTTGATCGCCGATTGCGCCGCCCCGCTCGACCTCAAAGAGATGGGCCTGACTGTCGCCGCGGACGGGGACGAGTACGCCGCGCGTTGGCACGTCGCTGGACGGTACGACGCCAGACGGCGACTCTGGCGCGCCGAGATGCCTATTGAGGTCGATGGCCGCGCGGCAGGCCGGCTCGATATCGTGGGGTTCGCCGACGACCGCCCACAAGGGGCGAAGCTGGCCGAACTGGCTGGCCGCGTGCGCCGGTTCGGAGCCGCCGGGCAAGCGCGTGGCCCCGCGGCCGTCAACGTCCTCGAGGCGACGCTCCTGGAGCGCGGCGCGCCGACTTTCGCGGTCAACGTGGCCCGCCTGCGCGTTTGCCACCTGGGCAAGTTCTACCCGCCGGCGGTCGGGGGCATCGAGACGCACGTCCGCACGCTGGCGCGAGCGCAGGCGGCCCTCGGCGCGGACGTGCGCGTTCTGTGTACTAACCATGCCGACCCGACCGGCGCAGATGCGACCGAGCGGCGCTTCGTTCGGACGCGGACTGGCGAGGAGTTCGACGGGCCGGTGCGGGTGACCCGAATCGGCCGGTTCGCGTCGCTGGCCAAGCTCGACGTCTGCCCGCGGCTCGCGCTCGCCCTGCGCCGGCTGATGGACGACCCACCGCACCTCTTGCACCTGCACACGCCCAACCCGACCATGCTGCTGGCGGTGGCCTGCTTCTGCCCGGCGTTGCCCCTGGTCGTCACGCACCATAGCGACGTGGTTCGGCAGCGATTGTTGCACTATCCGTACGCCGTGTTCGAGCGGCTGGTGTACGGGAGGGCGTCGCGCATCCTGGCGACCAGCCTGGCGTACGCGACCGGGTCGGCGACGCTCGCCGGGTTCCGCGACATCGTCG
Source organism: uncultured Alcaligenaceae bacterium (assembly GCA_964574975.1). GTDB lineage: Bacteria > Planctomycetota > Planctomycetia > Gemmatales > Gemmataceae > JAXMAS01. Next base: position 1,185 of record CAZNSL010000189.1, read on the forward strand.
AAGTCTTGCCGCTCGGCCTGGACCGAACGCCATTCGCCGAGCCGTCGGCCGCGGCGGTCGAGTTCGCCGACCACCTGCGCCGCAAGCACGCCGGCCCGCTGTGGCTGGCGGTCGGGCGGCTGACGTACTACAAGGGTTTCGATGTGGCCCTGGAAGCGTTGGCCCGGGTGCCGGGCCGGCTGATGCTGATCGGCACCGGGCCACGCGCCGACGCTCTGCGCTGCCGGGCGGCGGAACTCGGCGTCGAGGGCCGAGTGGTCTGGCACGGCCACGCGACCGCGGACGAACTGGTCGGAGCCTATCTGGCAGCGACAGCGCTTTGGTTCCCCAGCAACGCCCGCAGCGAGGGGTTCGGCCTGGTGCAGGTCGAGGCGATGGCGGCCGGCTGCCCGGTGATCAACGCGGCCGTTCCCGACAGTGGCGTGCCGTGGGTGGCGCGCGACGGCGAGGAGGCGCTGACGGTGCCCGTGAACGGCGCGGCCGCGCTGGCGGCCGCAGCCCGGCGGTTGCTCGACGAGCCGGACTTACGCGACCGGCTCGTGCGGGCGGGTCGGGCGCGGGCGGCGGCGGAATTCGACCACGCAGTCATGGCCCGGCGCAGCCTGGCGGTGTACGAGCGGGCGCTGGCCACCGGTGCGTCGGCTAGCCCAGTCAGGTCGTAGGCGCGATGGCCGACCGCGTGCTACACCTGTACGCCGGCAACTTGTACGGCGGCATCGAACGGCTGCTGGCAACGCTCGCGAGCGGCCGCCACGCGGTGCCGGACATGGAGCCCGAGTTCGCCCTCACCTTCCGGGGCCAGCTCTGGGACGAGTTAAGGGCCGCCGACGTCGCCGTTCACGACCTCGGTCCCGTTCGGTTCAGCCGGCCGTGGACGCTGTGGCGGGCACGCCGACGGCTGCGGGCGCTGTTGCGGGCGCGGCGGTATGCGGTGGCGGTCACGCACGCTTGCTGGCCGCACGCGGCGTTCGCACCCGTCGTGCGCCGCGCCGGCGTGAGGTTGGTGAACTGGGTCCACGATGTCCTGTCCGGGCAGAATTGGGTCGAGCGCTGGGCCGGCCGGACTCCGCCCGACCTGGTGGTTGCGAACGGCCGGTATTCGGCCGGCCGAGCCGGTGTTGTCTTCCCCGCGTCGCCGCGAGTCGTTCACCACGCCGCCGTCGAGGCGCAGGCCGTCCCGGATCGTGCCGCCCGGCGCAGCGCCATCCGTTCGAAACTGGGGACATCGACCGATACCGTCGTCGTCCTCCAGGCGAGTCGGCTGGAGCGCTGTAAAGGCCACGCCGTCCACATCGACGCCCTCGGCCGGCTCCGCTCGTTGCCGGGCTGGGAACTGTGGATGACGGGCGATCCGCAAAAGGCCGGCGAGGCGGCCTACCTGAATGAACTGCGCCGCCAAGCCGACAGGTGCGGCATCGCCGAGCGGGTGAAGTTCGTCGGGCACTGGAGGCAACTCGCGGAGTTGTTGGCCGCCGCCGACATCTTTTGTCAGCCGAACGTCGAGCCGGAATCGTTTGGGCTGGTCTTCATCGAAGCCCTGTACGCCGGCCTGCCCGTCGTCGCGGCAGCGGCCGGCGGGCCGATGGAGATTCTCGACGCGACGTGCGGCGTGCTGGTTCCGCCCGGCGACGCCGCCGCGCTGGCACGCGCACTCGGCGGCTTGATCGGCGACCCGGCCCGGCGGCAGCAGCTCGCAGCGGCAGGCCCGGCGCTAGCCAGGGAATTGTGCGACCCCGACCGGCAACTCCGGCGGCTGGCCGGTCTACTGTTGGGTTCCTGCCCATGACCGCAGCTCCGGCCCCCCGCTGGGTCTGCGCCGGCGCGGCCGTCATTCGGCGGTTGCCGGCGGGGCGATACCGACTGATGGATTGGCTGTGTCGCCGCGCGCCGCCGCCGTTCCTGGCGGCCGTCGAAACCGATCTCGGCCCCCTCCGGTTCGTCTGCGACCTGCGCGACAAAATCAGCCGCGAGGTGTGCTTCACGGGGCGGTACGAGCGGCAGGAGACGGCTATCGTCGGTGCGGTCTTGCGCGCCGGCGGCACCTTCATCGACATCGGCGCGAACTGGGGCTTTTTCGCGCTCCTTGCGGCCGGCCGGGTTGGGCCGGCTGGCCGCGTCGTGGCCTTCGAGCCGGACCCGCGGCTGTTCCGGCTGTTGGAGGCCAATGTGGCGGCGAACGGGTTGACCAACGTCGATGCCGTACTCGCGGCGGCCGCCGCCGGTCCCGGCGAACTCGCGCTGAACGGGTTCGACGCGGACGCCGGCAACTGGGGCTTGACCCGCGTCGGCCTCCCGACCGCCGGCACCACTTCGATCGCGGCCCGCGCGGTGGCCGTCGATGCCGAGTTGGACGCCCTCGGCGTCGGCCACGCGGACCTCGTCAAGCTGGATGTCGAAGGCGCGGAAGACCTGGCCCTGGACGGTATGGCCGATGGCCTGAAGGCGCGGCGGTACGCCCGGCTGCTGGTCGAGTTGCACCCCGCCCTGTTGGCCGAGCGCAGCGTGTCGGCGGACGACGTCATCGGCCGGCTCCTGAACGTGGGCTACCGCGCCTGGGAAGTACGCCACGACGCCGCGTTCACGCGGGCCGCGTCCTACGCCCAGCGGGTCGATGCGGCGTCGCTCCTGTCCCCGTGGGCACCGGGTCGCCCCCTCGGACCCTGGCCGCACCTACTTTTCGCCAAGGGCCATCCATTGCCCGCTGACGGTCTCCGGTGACGAGTCCCACGCTTGCATCCGGTTGGCCGGCCGCGGTGTTGCACCAGCGGGTTCGTGCCCGACGTGCGGCGTTCGTGCTGACGCTGTTCGTTCTCGGCCAGTTGGCCTGTCAGGTCGGGCTACTGTTCCCGGCTCTGGTGAAGGGACGGGTTGCCTTTCGGTCGGCGGCGTTCGTGACCAGCCTGGTCGCCTTGGTGCTGGTGCGCGGTCGTGGGCGGGCGCATCCCTCGTCGCTGTGGGCGGCGGTGAGCCTCGGCATCCTGGGCCTGGGCCTGTTTCACCCGAACACGAACTCGACGCTGGCCGCGCTGGCCCAGATCGCCCTGTATCTGGCCATCCTCGCGCCGATCTTCTGGGTACCGCGGCTCGGCGTCACGGGGCCGGTCCTCACGCGGCTGGTAGCCCTGCTCTGGCTCTACCAGTCGGCCAGCGCCGGCCTCGGTGTCTTACAGATGTACTACCCTGGGCGGTTCCAGCCGGCCCTGTCCGATGTCGTGGCCTCGTCGCCGTGGGGCAAGGAGATCGGCTCGATCGTCCTGGCCAGCGGCGAAAAGACGTACCGGCCGATGGGCCTGACCGATACGCCCGGCGGGGCGGCGTTGTCGGGCCTGTCGGCGGTGCTGTTCGGCCTCGGGTTCGTGCTGGCCTCGCGGAATTGGGCCGTGCGGGCCGCGGCCGCGGCGTCGGTGTTCGTCGGGCTGTTCTGCATCTACATGGCCCAGGTGCGCTCGATCCTGGTGATGGCCGGCGTGGCCGTCGTGACCCTTGCCGCCGTGCTGGCGCGGCGCGGTGAGGGCGGGCGGGTCGTCGTGGTGGCGGCCCTGGCCCCGGTGGCGGCGTTCCTGAGCTTCGCCTGGGCGACCTCGGTCGGCGGCGAGGCCACGAGCCGGCGGCTACAGACGCTGGCAGCGGATTCCCCCGGCAAGGTGTACTACAGCAACCGCGGCCAGTTCCTGGAGGCGACGCTTCTCGAGACGCTGCCGCGGTATCCCTTCGGGGCCGGGCTTGGTCGGTGGGGCATGATGTTCAACTACTTCGGCGACAAGAATGCCCCGCCGGAGCGCGGCCCGCTGCACGTCGAGATTCAGGTCACGGCCTGGGTCCTCGACGGCGGTGTGCCGCTTCTGATGTCGTACGGGGCAGCGCTCCTGACCGCGGTGGCCGTGGCCTACCGGATCGCCGTCGGCGTGCCGCGCGGGTGCGGGTTGGACGTGTGGGCCGCGATCGTATTCGCCTACGACGTGGGCATCCTGGCGGAAACGTTTAACTACGCGATCTTCATCTCGCAGACGGGCATGGAGTTCTGGACGCTCAACGCTGCCGCGTTCGCTGCCGCGATGAACGCCCGACGAGCGGCGCGACCGGCCGTTACCAACCTATGCGGAACGCCGGCCAATGCCTGATACTGCCGCCCCGCCGGACCTGTCGGTCGTCCTGATCAACTGGAACGCTCTGGAGGTCACGTCGGCCGCGCTCGCGTCGCTGCGCGACCGCACGACCGGCATCACCTACGAGGTGTTCGTCGTCGACAACGGGACGACCAAGGACGCGGGTATCGCCGAGCTGGCCCGCCGCTTCCCGTGGGTGCAGGCGGTCGCCAACCCGGAGAATCGCGGCTTCACCAAGGCCAACAACCAGGGCCTCCGCGCGGCCCGCGGCCGCTACGTCCTCTTGCTGAACAACGACACAGTGCAAACCGAAAACGCCCTCGGTGCGGCCGTCGCCTACATGGACACTCACCCGGACGTAGGCGCATTAGGCATCCTGCACCGCAACGCCGACGCGAGCCGTACGGTGCAGCCGTCGGCCTTCGACTTCCCGCGGCCGTGGCGCGAATGCCTGAGCCTGTTCGGCCTGGGCGGCCGGCCGTTGCCGCCCCCGTCTGCTGAGGAGCGAGACGTGGACTGGGTGTGCGGCAGCTTTCTGTTGATGCGGCGGCTGGCGCTCGAACAGGTCGGACCGCTCGACGAACGCTTCTTCATCTACGATGAGGACATCGACTGGTGCCGGCGGGCGCGGCGGGCCGGTTGGCGGATACGGTTCTGGCCGGGCGCGTCGATGGTCCACCTGGGAGCCGCGGCCAACCCGCTCATGCGAGACAAGACGCTGGTGATGTTCCGCAGCCGCCTGACGTACCTGCGCAAGCACCACGGGTTGGCGGCGGCCGTCGAGTACTACGCCGGCACCGGGCTACGGCTCGCGCTGGCGACGACCAAGCAGGCGCTGCGGCTGGTCGCCGGCCGGGCGACCGCGGCCGACGTGCGGCAGCGGGCCGTCCGCCTGTTGAACTTCGTCGCGATCCGGCCGAGTCAGGTCGGCGTCTAAGCGAATACCGCAGGTGGCGGTCCTCGGCTCGATGCTTCGCCGTCGCGCGGCCATCGCCGCGGTTCGATTCCGGCTACCGTTCGCCCCGGGCGTGCGGGGTTTGTCGCAGTCCGTGCTGGTTCGGTTCCGCAATCGCCAGGTCTGACACATGTCGCGCAGCCGCAAGGCCGCCGCCTCGGCCGCCATCGTCTACTGCCAGTACGGCCTGAGTCTGGTGGCCGGGCTGGTGCTGTTCCCGATGGTGGTACGGACGCTCGGCTCGCGCGATAACGGACTGTGGCTCGCCAGCGTCGAAGTCGTCGGCTACCTGCTGCTGGGCGACCTGGGCGTGATCGCCGTCGTACCCTGGTTGGTGGCGGCGAAAGACGGAGCCGGCGACCGCCGGGCCATCGGCGAGTACCTCGCCAATGGGCTGGTCATAGGGGCCGTCGTTGGCCTCGGATTCGTGGGGCTTGCCGTCCTGGTCCTGACCGTGGACCCGACCCAACTGCGGCTCGACCCGGGCGATTGGTCGAAGTTGCGCACCCCACTGGCGACGCTGTTGGGACTGACCGGCATCGGCTTCCCGCTGCGGGCGTACACGGCGCTCTTGACCGGACTCCAGGACATCGCGTTCGCTGGCGTCCTCGCCGCGATCCAGAGCGCACTATCGATCGCACTCACGGCGACGCTGATCCCCCTCGGGTTCGGGCTGACGGGCATGGCCCTCGCAACGGGAGTACCGCCGCTGGCGTGCGGTGTCGCGGCCACGTTGAGGACCTGGCGTTGTCATCCCGGTCTCACCCGCGGAGTCCGCCCGACCTGGGACCACTGCCGCGGCTTGATTGGCGAGGGGTTCGGCGCATGGTTGGCCGGCTTCGGTGTCCGACTCCAATCGGCCGGTCAGAGTGTGATCCTCGTCGCCCTGGACCGGCCCGAATGGGCAACCTATCTCGCCGTCACCTCGAAGACGGCAACCATCGCGCAGCCGATGGGCTCGGCGTTGCCCGACAGCGGCCTGGTGGGCCTGAACCAGCTCTACGGCGAAGGGAACGGCGAGCGTACCCGCCGCATTGTCGCGTGCCTGCTGCTGCTGTACGTGGCCATCGCGGGCACGACGGCGGTCGGACTGTTGGCCGGCAACCCCGCATTCGTGCGAAGCTGGATTGGGGCGGACCTCTACGGCGGCCACCGGCTGAACGCCCTGATCGCCGCGAACCTCGTGGCCGGCACGGCGGTCGGCGGGTTGTTCCGCGTCGTCGGCGCGGTGGCGATCCGGCGGGCCGTCGGCTGGGCGACTCTGGCTCACGGGGCGATCGGTTTCGCGGCCGCCTACGGTCTCGCCGTCGCCGATGGTCTGGCCGGCATCGTCGAAGGGTCGCTCGCCGCGAACCTGCTGTTCGGCCTTCCCGCGGGCCTTGCGCTCGTGGCGAGATGTCACGGGCTTGGCCCAATCGAACTGGTGCGGACCTGGGTAGGCACGTGGGCGGCTTGGACGCTGCCGTTCGCGCTGGCCGCCGGCTGGCTCGGCGTTCGGCTGTACGCAGTACCGCTGCCGCTCGCTACGATGGCCACCATCGCACTCGCCGCCGCACACCTGTGGTCGCTACGCGGCGTGCTGTCCGCGGCCCCCTGGCCGGACCCAATCCGACGGTTGTTCCGGCGATTTCCCGGTGTGAGTCCGCGACCCAGCCGCATCGTAGGCCCGGCGCATGCGCATCCTGATCGCCAACAGTAACCGCGGGCTGGTCGGTGGTACCGAAGCTTACCTGCGGGCAGTTCTGCCGACGCTGCGCCAGCGCGGCCACGACCTCGCGCTGCTCTGGGAGTACACCGGCCAACCGGCCATCGACGACGGCGGCGATGGACTACCGCACTGGGGGCCGGGCAGTATCGCGGACGTCGCCCGCTGGGGGCCGGATGTCGTCTACTGTCACGGCCTCTCCGACTCCGGTCTGGAAGGCGAGTTGCTCGCCCGATGGCCGGCGGTGCTGTTCGCCCACAACTACTACGGCACCTGCATGACCGGCACGAAGTGCCACGCCGTGCCCGCGCCGCAGCCGTGCGAACGACCACTGGGGCCAGCGTGCCTGGCCCTGCACTACCCGCGCCGCTGCGGCGGACTGAACCCGCTAGCGGCCTGGCGATCGTACCGTACGCAGATACGCCGGCACGCCCTGCTGCCGAGGTATCGCGCCGTCCTCGCCGCCAGCCGGCACATGGTGGACGAGTTGGTTCGCAACGGCGTGCCGCTGGCGCGGGCGGTCCTGGTGCCTCTGTTCCCGCCGGCTGCCCACCCGGACCCCGATCCACCGGCCCCACGGCCACAGACTGGTCGCGTCCTGTTCGTCGGACGGCTTGCGGCCCTGAAGGGGTGGCGCGAACTGCTCGTCGCACTTCCCATCGCCGCCGCACGGCTCGGCCGCCCGCTGACGCTGGCGGTCGCCGGCGATGGGCCG
>CAZNSL010000190.1:0-6438 GCA_964574975.1 uncultured Alcaligenaceae bacterium
AAGACCCTCACCCCCATCCCCTCTCCCGCAAAGCCGGGAGAGGGGGGAAAAGACGCGAACGCGGTCCTCAAGCGCATCCTCGCGTCGCCGTCGGTGGCGTCGAAGGAGTGGATCGTCCGCCAGTACGACCACGAAGTCCAGGGCGGCACCGTCATCAAGCCGCTGGTCGGCCTGCACGACGACGGCCCCGGCGACGCGGCCGTCATCACACCCATTCTCGGCTCGTACCGCGGCCTCGCCATCGGCTGCGGCATCAACCCGCTCTACGGCGACCTCGACCCGTACGCGATGGCGGCCGCGGCCATCGACGAGGCGGTGCGCAATGTCATCGCCGTCGGCGCGGACCCGAGCCGCATCGCGCTACTCGACAACTTCTGCTGGGCCGACGTGACCGACCCCGAGACGATGGGCGCTCTCGTGCTTGCGTGTGAGGCGTGCCGCGACGTGGCGGTGGCGTTCGGGATGCCGTTCATCAGCGGCAAGGATTCGCTCAACAACGAGTACCGCTCCGGCGGCCGGCACATCCGCATCCCCGGCACACTGCTCGTCAGCGCGCTCGGTCAGGTGCCCGACGTACGCCGGTGCGTGACGATGGACCTGAAGGCGGCCGGCAATCGGCTGTACCTGGTCGGCGTCACGAAGGACGAACTCGGCGGGTCGCACTTTCACAAAGTCGCCGGCGGTTCCGGCGGCGAAGTGCCGCGCGTCGACGTGGAGACGGCCCCGAAGTTGTTCCGTGCCTTACACGGCGGGATCACCGCCGGGTTGGTGCGTTCGTGCCACGACCTGAGCGAAGGCGGCCTGGCCGTCGCCCTCGCGGAGATGGCGTTCGCCGGCGGCGTCGGGGCCGATGTCACGCATAAATCCGATTTAACCGACGACGTGTGGCTCTTCAGCGAATCGGCGACGCGCTGGGTGATCGAGGTCGAGCCGACGAATGCCGCGGCCGTGGAAGCCTCGTTCGCGGGGCTACCGCTTGTGTCGCTGGGGACCACGGTCAAGGAATCGCGGCTGCGGATCGCAGGGTCGAATGGCGAGTGGGCCGTGTGGTCGCCGCTCGACGAGTTGAAAGCGGCGTGGCAGACGCCGGTGTGACCCGCCACCGGCGGGTCAGCCACGGCCTCGGACGCGGCCGGCCTCTACGGCACGAGAGCGACTTCACCGCCCGCCCGCGTTGCGAGGGCCGGTATCGCCTCACCGACGGAATACGTGAGGAAGCGAACCGACCCGTCGGCGAGGGCAAAGTTCGCGCCCGGCCCGTGTCGGCTCCAGAAGTGCGCGAGGCCGCAGCCGGCCTCGCCCTGGGCGTCCCGCAGCGGGACGCTCGAGTCGGCACAGCCCGCGTACTTGAGCATAACCCAGCGGTTCGGGCCGGCTCCCATGATTTGAGCGAGAGCGCAGGTCGAGTTCCCCCAGTTCGCGTACCACCCGGAGAACGCGCCGTTCGGCCCAGCCGGCCGCTCGCCGATCATCACAGTGTTCGATGTCCCGTCGGTGATGTCGAGGAGGTCGATCGAAAGGTTGGTGTCAAACACCCCGTCCATTGCCCGAACGCCCGTCCCGGCGACGCCGACGTACGACGTGATGCCCCACACCGCGGGGTATCGGGTGCGGTGCCCGACCTCGCTCGGCTCTTGGGGACACACGAAGGCGCGTACGGGCTGGGCTTCCACGCGGTGGTGCAAGGCCGAGCGGCCGACCGGGTCCGCCGCGTTCGCCTCCCGGGCGTCCGCCCATAGCCGCTCTTGCTCCAAAAACGGGAGGACAGCCGTCAACCAGGACACGCCGCAGTAGAACGCCTCGTCGTGCCAGGTCCGCGCCTGCGGCTTCGCACAGCCAACGGGTAACTTGCCGTTCTGAACCTCGTACTGGTGGACCGCGAGGGCCAGTTGGCTCAGCTTGCTCGCGCACTGAACCCTCTTAGCAGCGACGCGGACGCGAGCGACCCCGCAGGCGAGCAAGGAAGCCAGAACGCCGACGATCGCGACAACAACCACCAGCTCCAAAAGCGTCATGGCGCGACGCTCGGCGTTCGTCGATGAGTTTGCGCGCACGGGAGTCCTCATCAGCAGGGGTTCGGCAAAGGTCAATTTGTCGCACCGCCAGTCGGCCGATCCGGGAAACGCGCCATGGACGAACTTTTGGACGGTCTGGGCGCTGACGATAAAACATCATCGGCGCGGCACTCGGCGTGCCTGCCGGGTGCCGCACAGACACGCCGAGTCCGTGGCAGTCAGGTTCCCTGAAAGCAACCGAACCACCTATCTGATACGGTCGCATCCGGCTGCGGAGGGGGGCTCGCTTCGACGCGATGCCGGTTTCCGATGCAATCGCACGCGGGGGAACAGTTGAAGTTCACATATATTCTCGTCGTACTCGTGTCCGTACACGTCGCGTAGGCAGGCACTATCTCGTCGGCGATCGGCAAGCAAGCCCCGCGCGGCTTGACGCAAAACTCACAGGTCGGATCCTCATACCAGAAGCAGGTGTCGGTGAGACACGAGAAAAACGATTGCCTCATGCGACACTCTTGGTCGCAGTCGTCCGACTTGGCGGGCTGTGCCAGTAACACGACCAGCAACACCCCGACGAACGCCATCCAGCGAATCTCCCTCATGTTGGAACCTCCCGTGTAAGCCGTCGAATCGACCCACCACTTCAAGACGGGCTACGGCGTTTGCGGCCGCGGCCGGCGGCGTCGCCATGCGCGCCAGCCGCCGACGGCCAACGCCACGCCCACGAAACCGGCTACCGCCCAGACAATGGGCGACGAACGGCCAGCGCCCGGCTGTGCGACCGGGATCACGCCTGTCGGCTGGCCGCGGGCGTCTGTCTCAACCATCGAGCCGCTCGGGGTGACGGTGAATCGCTTCCGGTTGCGGCCGTCGTACAGGTTCGTCCCCGCGGGCAAGGTCGTGTCGAACTCCTCGGCAGGCCGAGTGCCCCCGATCGTGACCGAGCGGACATCCGCCGTGAGGGCAACGGTCACCTCACCGTTCGGCGAGAAGGCGGTATGAACCCAGGACTTTGGAACCCACAGCCCCGACTCGGAGCGGTCGTACTGGATGTCGCACTTCCTTCCGACCTTTCCCTCCTGGTTCAGCGCGACAATTCGCCGGATGACGTGGTCCTTGCCTGGGTCCAGCCAAGCGACCTCCTTCGGCCGACGGTTGTCCCGGACGAATTCGTCACACAAGGTGCCGTCGATCATCAGCTTGGCCCCGGCGGGCTTGAAGTTGCTGACGACCACGCGGGACAACTGTTCGTCGGCCCCGCGGAAGGCCATCATCAGCGGGGCCACGGTCCACAGGGCTAAGTCCGGGACCACCGACGGCGGGTAGATCGTGCCGCGCGGGTCGCTTTTCCCGCCGGGGTCCGTCGGGCGAAACGACACGGATACGGTATCGTCCCGGACCCTCAGCCGGGGGGTACGGTTGATTTGGCCCGTCCGCACCTCCCACGTCGGGTGGTTGTCCTCGAAGCGCACCCGGTTGCCATCGAGGACGAGCCGGTTGACCGACTCAAGGGTCGCGTCGGCCGGCGGCAATACGGCATTGGCCATCGCAATTCTATCGTCCAGATACTTCAGAGAGCCTTTCGGCCAAAACTCCTTGATGCCGAACTTCACTTCAACGCTTTGCGCCATCTTTTGCCGCCGTTTCGCAGCGGCGACGGGGTCGTCCCGCGATGCCGCGTCGTCGCCCCGGGCCTCGAACGCCAGGCCGTTCATCGCGACGCCGACCGCGAGAAAATAACCGAGTAAGCGAGGGGTACTCTGGCGGGTCATTTGGCGGCCTCCTCGGTGCGGTAACCGAGTACGCGGACCTCGACCGGAACTTTGGCTCGCCGGCCCGAGTCGTCAACTACGTTGAACGTCGCAACCGCGGCCTGCTCTCCAATTTGGTCCACCTTGAACCGCAGGGCGTACATGGCGGTTTGTCCTTCGACCGCTTCGACCGCAAGACGGCCGTCCGATGTCTCGACCCCGTCGACGCGAAATGGCGTTCCCGTCCGGGAGTACAGGCGAACCGCCTCGTCCGTACGGCCGCCGAGTGGTATCCGCCCGAAGTAGACCGCGGGCGGCGAGGCCGCGATATCGCCGACGACCTCGCCCGTCACACGCACCACCTTGGCCGGCAGGCGTCGGCCGTCGTTGTGCGACGGCGTGATCGTCATCGCGGTGTTGATCCGGCGAACGGCGAGCGGGACGGCGTTGCACAAGGTCACGCGATACCGGCCGGGTTGAAAGGTCTTGTACGGCGTCTCGATCGACGCCCGCCAGCCGGCCGGCGGTTCACATTCGATCCCCGCGACGTAGTCCGGCACGTCGATGTCGACCGTGGCGCGGGCCGCCGCGTCACGCTGCAAAATCGTACCAAGATCGACGGCTTGGGGCCGGATGGTACAGGTGGTCAGAAGGGTGCCCCGAACCTTCCGTTGGATCGTCGTACCCCGCTTGCCGTCGACCTCGTACTGAACCCGAACGATTGTCAGAACAGTATCGGCGGAGAGGGGGGAATCGGCCGTAGGGGGCATACTCGCCGGCAGGGAAATGGCCATCGACACGCGCCGCGCTTCGCCTGCCTGGAGGCAAAAGCCGCCGGCCGGCACGATGTCGGTGCAGTCGCAGGTGGCGGCGACCCGTTTGATCGTCGCTGGCGATCCGCCGGTGTTGGTGATGACGAGACTGTGTTGAACGCGATCCGACTCGAACACCGGCCCGACGTGTAGGTCGCGTTCGTCGATGGCGACGGGGGCGACGGCAACCGGCGTGGTGTTGCCACTCACGCGATCCGTCGGCGCGGATGCGTACTGTACGGCGAGAGCCGCCGCGACAAGGCCGCCGAGAGTGAGCGCTTTTCGCATGGCAGGCACTCCATGCGGCGTAAGTCGAACCGGCTCACGCCAGTGACGTGCGATTGTAACCGACTTACCGACAAGTGCAATGCCCACGGCGGTACATTTGCGGAAACCCGTATATTTACATAATGCCAACAGGTCCTGTGTCGTCGGCATGTGTGGCGGCGGGACGACCGGCTCGCGTCACCCGACGCGGCGACCGTCACGCGAAGAGGTGCCGCACCGGCACCGCGAAGCCGGGCAGTATGTCCGGCAGCGTCAGTTCGTCGCCGTTGTGCAACACCCGCTGCAACTCGTCCACCCGGTACACCGAAGCCGACGCCGTCTTCGGGTCGAGGACGACCACGGCGCGGACGCCGGCGTCGAGGTACTCGACGACCATGGCGAACGTGTCGTTCCAACGGTTCGACGGCGAATGCACCTCGACCACCAGGTCCGGCGCGACCGGCAACAGCCTGTCGGGCACCTCGCCCTTCGGGAGCCGGTCGTAGCTGAAGAAGCACACGTCGCCGCCACGGACGGTGTCCGGGTTCCGGCCGGTTTGCACCCACGAGTCGTTACAGCTAGCCCGGCCGAGGTCGTGTTCGACGACGTGAGACTTGATCCGCCAGAAAACGTCGCCGCAAATGAAGCCATGCTTTTGGAACGGCACGGGGTACTCCTTGACCACGCCCCTGACCAACTCGGCGCGGCCGTTCGCGTACCGGGTCGTGAACTCGTCCGCTGTCATCGGCGCGGTCGCCGCCGGGGCCGTCGCGTTCGTCATGTCGGAACCCTCGTCGGAAGGGGTCGACGGTAGCACACCCGGCCGCGGCCGGCCAGTCCAGACGTGGGCAAAAAGCAACGCGGCGCGCCGTTGCCGGCGCGCCGCGTCGAGCCAACCGGGCAACGGTCAGTTCGCGGTCTGGAATCGCCACAGCGGCACATAGGGCGGCAAGTCGGCATTCATGTACGCCTCCGGCCCGATCATGCACCGCAGCCGCTTCAGCGCCTGACGGCGTACCGTGATGTAGTAGTACTCGCAGCGCGCGTCGCGCACCGAGTCCCACACCTGGTACAACCAGTCGGTCTCCTTCAGGGCAGCCCGCAATTGGGCGCAGCGGTCGTGTTCGAAGCACTGCCGGCCATCGAGGTGCCGGCGGTACGAGCGGTTGAACGTCAGCAGGTCCTGGACGGTGGCGCGCTCGGGGAACCGGGTACAGTCGGACAGCCGCGGGGCGTCCTTCAGTTCCTGGTAGCGGCGGCGCAGCAGGTTCAGGTCGTTTTCGTAGTCCTCCTGGCGAGCGAGGACGTAGCGCTGTTCGCGCGGGTCGAGGATCTCCCACTCGACGGCCAGGGTTTGGAGTGCCTCCTGCACGGCCGGCCATTCGTCGGCGTCGATCGGCGGTTCGGGCACGTCCGGCGGGGTCGTCAAAAGGCCGGCGGCCAGTAGGAATGCCCAGGACGACATCGCATGATACCTCCGTCGTGGTGGGGGCGCACCGCGGACTCGGCCACGAACACGTCCTGTGTTCGCGCAATCGGCGGGTCCGACACGGCATCGGCGAGGTCCTCCTCAGCGAGGACATGGCACTCGAT
>CAZNSL010000190.1:6448-8648 GCA_964574975.1 uncultured Alcaligenaceae bacterium
GCGGGGCATGCGCCCAACGGTCACGGGTTTCACGGCGGCAGATGGTCCGAGAGGGGTTCGATCCGCGGGCGGGAGAGCGTCCTGCGGCTGGCCGAACCGGGCCACCTGTCGTGGGCGAAAAAATTTCGCACTTCCGAAGGGCCGGGGGCTTGCCACCTGTCCGGCCACTTCCTATCATCGACAAGTACGATGATAAACATTGGCAGTTCTTGTGCCAATGCCAATCCTTTCCCTCGTACGCCGCTGCCCACGGACGTGCATCGCATTGCCGAAATTCGACACCCGTCGTGACACAAACTATTTATCCGCAGTAGCTTACTGCCGCCGAACCGCCGGGGATATTTCCACGACACGTCGCGGTTGCGGCTCCCATTCAGCGCACGAAATCCCGAAAGAATTCCTTTCAGTTGCCTTGAAATGAGGCGACGGGTTGGTCGATTCCGAGGCAGGCTCGCCACAAGCCGCCGTATATACTGGTGGTTGACTCCACGGAGGATTGCGATGCCGTTCCTGCTCCCTCAGATCGACGCCACCCTCCCGGACGGCCTCACCGACCTGGAAGCGTTCCGCACGTGGGCCAAGTCCGACGACTACCCTGACCGCGGGCGGTTCGCGTTCCTCAACGGCAATGTGTGGATGGACCTGTCGATGGACGCCGGCAATTCGCACAACCGCGTCAAGACGGCGTTCGCCATCGGCCTCGGGGGATTCGTCGAAGCCCTGGACCTCGGTCAGTAATTCGGCGACGGCATGCTTGTGAGTCACTCGGCGGCCGGCCTTTCGACGATCCCGGATGGTGTTTTCGTCTCCCACGAATCGGTCGCGTCGGGGACGGTGGTGCGCATCGGCGGCGCTACCAACGACTTCATGGAACTTCTCGGCACGCCCGACGTGGTCCTCGAAGTGGTCAGCGCGTCCTCCGTCGAGAAGGACACGGAGTTGCTACCCGAACTGTACTGGCAGGCCGGCATCCCGGAGATCTGGCTCGCCGACGCACGCGATGCCTTAGCGTTCGACATCTTCCGCCGCGGCCCGAAGGGATACGCTGCGACGCGCACGCAAGCCGGCGGGTGGGTCAAATCGGCGGTGTTCGGCCGTAGCTTCCGGCTGACCAGCGGAACCAATCGCGCCGGCGACCGTACCTTCAAGTTGGACGTAAAGTAGCCCGGAAAAAGCAGCCGGGGCGCGGTTGCCCGCGCCCCGACCTCCCCCCTCACCCGAACAGCCTGGGACGGCCGCCCCACGGCCCGGCGTGGTGCCGGAGTGGGACGGCCGATTGACTCCGTAAGACGTGCCGGCCGCCGCGGTTGCGAGTCGTGCGGCCGACTCAAGACGGGCGGAGCAATAGCGGGCCGTTTGCGGATTGTGAAGAGCAATTTGCTCGGGACCGGGCCGGCGCTTGACATCGCCGCGCGGCCGGTTAGGTTAACGACTCACCCACCCCGGAGGGCCGTATCGTGCCGCTCTATGCCATCGTCTTTGGCGGCTTGCTCGTCGCCCTCGGCCTGCAAGGCTATTACGACTTCAACGGCTGGCTCGGCGTCGACAAACTGCACTCGCCGACCGCGCTGATACCCGCCGGTTTCGGGGTCGCCCTGATACTTTTGGGCTTGCTGTCGCTGGCGTCGCCGAACGCCCGCAAGCACTTCATGCACCTTGCAGCCGCGGTCGGCCTGGTCGGGGCCGTTGCCGCGGCGCTCCGGCCGGGCAAGGCCATCGCCGCCGGCGAGTTCAACTGGGACAACGTGCCGACAAAGCTCCAGGTGTCGATGGCCGCCGTGTGCGCGCTGTTCGTCGTCCTGTGCGTCAACTCGTTCATTCAGGCGCGCCGAAGACGGACGGCCGGGGCTTAGCATCGGCACGCCAACGGTAACGCCAAAGGACTGCGGCCGCAAGCGCGCCGAGGGCGAGGCTGCCCGGCTCCGGGATCGCCGAGATGCGGAAGTCGGTCAACGTGACGGAGTGCTGCGTGTACAAGGCACGGGCCTCGTAGGTGATGCCCTCGAACGTGCCGACCGTGAAGAATTGCCCGGGCGGGGCGTTGCTAAAGGTGCCGGTGAGTTGGGGCAACGTCGTGGCGTTGCCGTAAAGGATTAGCAGGGCGTCCATGGTCGCGGGGTGGTACCCCAATGTGGCAACGAGCCGAGAGCTAGATCCGAGTGCAATCGCGCCCTCGGTCCCAAGGAGTACCTGGTCGTAC
>CAZNSL010000191.1:0-8631 GCA_964574975.1 uncultured Alcaligenaceae bacterium
AGCGTCGCCCCCGCGGCGCACCGCTTGCCCAGCCCCGCCTGCCCTCCGCTCCCGCTAAGTCGCGAGCGGAGCAGAAACCCTACGCGGCGACGTTGACGATTTCGGCCTTGCGCAACACTCGCTTTAGCAGCCCCGCCAGGACGCGGCCGGGACCGACCTCGTAGAACCGATCGAACCCGTCGGCCAACAGACCGCGGATCGTCTCCTCCCACAGCACCGGCGAAACCACTTGCCGCACGAGCAGTTCGCGAACCTCAGCCGGGTCCGTATGCGGCTTGGCATCGACGTTCGACCAAACCGGCATCCGCGGGGCCTTCAATTCGACGTTGGCGAGTGCGGCAGCCAGTTTGTCGTCGGCCGGCTTCATCAGATTCGTGTGGAACGCACCGGCGACGGCCAGCCGCACGGTGCGCGCGCCTTTTTCACTCGCCAATCGCTCGACGGTCGTCAGGGCCGCCCGTTCGCCGGAGACGGCAATGTTTCCGGGGCAGAGAAGGTTGGCGATTTGCACCGTGCCGGCCGACGCCGCTTCGTCGCAGATCGCCTCGACCTGGAAGCGCTCCAGCCCCAGGATGCTGACCATGCCTCCCTCGGTCGCGTCGGCTGCATCCTGCATCGCCCGGCCGCGGGCCTGAACGACCCGTAATCCGTCCTCGAACGAAAGGGCACCCGCGAAGGTCAACGCCGTATATTCGCCAAGGCTCAGACCCGCGACACCCGCCACGTCGTTCAAGACGGCTGGGTCCGACTCCTTGAGCGATTCCAGGGCGGCGAGGCTGGCGACGTAGATGGCCGGTTGGCTCACGTCGGTGGCGTTGAGCTTATCGACCGGGCCATCCGAACAAACGGCGAGCAGATCGTAGCCGAGAACGGCCGATGCCGCATCGAACAGTGCCTTGGCGGCCGGCAGTTTCACGCACAACTCGCGGCCCATGCCAACGGCTTGCGCCCCTTGGCCGGGGAACAGGAATGCGACGTGCGGCATCGGTCAGTCCTCATCGCCGACCAGAACCGGCACGGCGTTCAACTCCTCGACGATCTTTTCGTTGAGGCCGGCCCGTGCGTATTGCGCACCGACCTTCAGGGCGTTCTTGATCGCGCGGTCGCCAGAACTGCCGTGACAGATGATGCAGATACCGTCGATGCCGAGGAGCGGCGCACCACCGTAGGCCGAATAGTCGTGCCGCTGGATCAGACCGTGTAGCGATTCGTGCGCCTTGTCGCGCTCGGTTTCGAGCGTCTTGGTCAGCTCGTGATGGACGAGTTTCATGGCGAACTCGAACAACCCTTCACAAACTTTGAGGACGACGTTGCCGAGGAAACCCTCGGTAACGACCACGTCGCAGGCCCCGCGATGGATGTCGCGGCCTTCGATGTTGCCGACGAACGAGTCCTTCACGGCACTGGCGTTGAACAGGGCGTGCGTTTCTTTCGCTAGGTCGTTGCCCTTGGCCTCCTCGGAACCGACGTTCATCAGGCCGATGGTCGGTCGCTCGCGCTGGAGAATATGCTTGGCGAAGATCGACCCCATAACGCCGTAGGCGAAGAGGTGTTGTGGCTTCGGCGCGACATTCGCGCCCACGTCGATCAGGACGCACGGTCCTTTGAGCGTTGGCATGACCGTGGCGATACCGGGGCGGCGAACGCCCTTGAGGAACCGCCGTAGCCGCAGGCCGCCGGCGACCATAGCCCCGGTGTTGCCGGCGCTGACGATGCCGTCCACTTTGCGTTCGGCGAGGAGTTGCCAGGTCCGACTGATGGAATTGTCGGGCTTCTTGCGGAGGGCCTCGACAGGCGACTCCTCCATCGTGATCTGCTGGGTGCAGTGGAACAGTTCCATGCGGCCACCGAGGGAGCCGCCGTTGGCTACCAGGGCCGGCTCGATGGCCGTTCGATCGCCGACGAGGACGACACTCATGTCGGGGTTATCGGCGATGGCCTGGACGGCCCCAGCCACAATCGGGCCTGGGGCGTGGTCACCGCCCATCGCGTCCAAGGCGATCCGCATGGATTACTTCCCTTCTTGTTCCTGCGCGACGACTTCGCGGCCCTGGTAGTAACCGCAGTTCGAGCAGACCCGGTGCGGCAGAATCGGGTCGGCGCACTGCGGGCAGTACTGGACCTGAATGCGGTCCTTGTGGTGGTGGCTGCGGCGCTTGCCTTTGCGGCTTCGGGATACACGTCGCTTCGGTACGGCCATGTCGGGACGCCTTGTGCGGGGTGATCAATACAAAGGGCATATCTTAGGGTTCCACTCGCCCGCGGCAACCTCGCCCCGCAGCAACGCGAACCGTAAGCTCTTGGGGCAATTGCGTTTCGCGGAGACGACCATGGACTACCTCTGGGCACCCTGGCGGCTGTCCTACGTCGCCGCACCGCTGAAACCGACCGGCGGCGATGATTGCTTCATTTGTCGCGGTCTGGCAGACTCGAACGACCGGGCTAACCTCATCGCCCTGCGCACTGCGCAATCGGCCGTCATCCTCAACCGCTTCCCGTACAACAACGGACACCTCCTGGTGGCCCCGCTCGCCCACAAAGGGCGGCTCGACGAACTTTCTCCCGAAGAAATCCTCGACATCCAGGAGACGCTGCGGCGCATGGTTGCACTACTGGATCGGGCGATGACGCCGGACGGATATAACGTCGGTCTGAACCTCGGCCGCGTCGCTGGGGCAGGGCTTCCGGGGCACCTGCACTGGCATATCGTCCCGCGCTGGAATGGCGACACGAACTTCATGCCGGTGTTGGGCGAGACGAAAGTCATCAACCAGTCGCTCGACTCACTGTACGACCTGATCCGGCAACACCTGTGACCACGTACACCCCGCCCACGACCGCCGAACGCGAACGGGCCTTGCTTGCCCCCTACGCGATGACCACGGCCGCGAGTCGCGGACGGCGCTACCCGGAACCCGAACACGCATTCCGGCCGCTATTCCAGCGCGACCGCGAGCGCATCGTCCACTCGTCCGCGTTCCGTCGTCTGATGGCGAAAACGCAAGTCCTCACTGCCCAGACCAACGACCACCACCGCACTCGGCTGACGCACTCGCTCGAAGTTGCCCAGGTCAGCCGGACCATCGCCCGCCACCTCGGCCTGCACGAAGACCTCACCGAGGCCATTGCCCTGTCGCACGACCTCGGCCACCCGCCTTTCGGCCACGCCGGCGAGCGCGCCCTGAACGACTGTCTCTCCGAGTGCGGCGGCTTCGATCACAACCTCCATGCGTTGCGAATCGTCGAAGTCCTCGAATCGCCGTACGCGCGTTTCCCAGGCCTGAATCTTTCGGCCGAGGTGCGTGAGGCGATGGCCTGGCACAGCAAGCGACCCGACGCGCCGGCCGCCCGCGAGTTGACCGTCGCCGGATTGCCGTTCTTGGAAGCTCGGGTCGTCGACATGGCCGACAGCCTCGCTTACGACACCCACGACCTCGACGATGCCCTCGGTGCCGCTCTGGTGACGCTCGCGGACCTCGACGATGTACCGTTCTGGCGCGTCGGGGCCGACCGCGTTCGCCGCGACACGCCCGACCTCGACCCAGCGCGGTTCCGCCCCGCCGTCGTGCGGTCGCTCATCGAGTGGCAAGTGACCGATCTACTTGCGCACACTGCCAGCGAGTTCCATCGCCACCGTATCGAGTCGCTTGCCGATATCCGGCGAGTACCGGGCCTCGTCGGTCTCAGTCATTCGGCGCGGGCACTCGTCGCGGAGGTGGAGGCATTTCTGCTCGACCGAGTGTACCGGCACCCGACGGTCCTGGCGATGGCCGCCGACGGGCAGCGGCGACTCATGGGGTTGTTCGAGGCATACTGCCAGGCCCCGAAGGAGATGTCCGACCGTTACGTGGCCCGTGTCGGTGAGGAACCGCTGCCGCGGGTGGTCGGCGATTACCTGGCCGGCATGACCGACCGATTCGCCCGGAAAGAGTCGGAACGGTTGTTCCCGGCAGAAAGGTCGGTATGATAGAGCAGGACTCGGGTCTCTCGCCCGGCGGTACTTTTCTGCGTGCTTCCCGCCGGCATTCTCGACTCCGCGCCGAGGCACTCACCCCATGTTGATCTGGATCCTACGCGGTATTTACATTGCGTTAACCGTCGGCATCGCCCTGTTCGCCATCCAGGTCTTACCTGAGGACACGGCCATCCCGACGATCGTCGTCACCTTCCTCGGCGTGATCGCCGTTGGCGGTCTCGTCATCGCCAGCGACTTGTTGGTGCGCGACAAGCAAATGACGACCTTCTCGGCCCTGTTTCTCGGCCTGCTGCTCGGCCTCGTCCTCGGTTGGCTGCTGTCGTCGGCAGTTGAGCCGTTCTTCCGCGAGTGGCTCGGCCGGCCGCCGGCCGGCCGTCGCGGCCCCGTTACCGCTATCCCACTGCTCCTTAACGTCGCGTGTTGCGACGGCACCAGTTCGACGCTCGTGCAGGCGAAGGACATTCTCGCGAAGCACCGGATCGAGAAGCTCACGGTCGTGAACGAATCCGGCGAGCTCAAGGGCCTGATCACGGTCAAGGACATCGAGAAGCGCATCCGCCACCCGCACGCCTGCAAGGACACGCTCGGCCGGCTGCGGGTCGCAGCGGCCGTCGGCGCCGCGGGCGATTTCCTCGAACGCGCGCAGGAACTGGTGCGCGTCGGCGTGGACGCGGTGGTGGTGGACAGCGCGCACGGCCACAGCATCGGCGTCGTCGACGCCACGAAGGCGCTGCGCGCCGCGCTTCCGGACACGCAGATCGTCGCGGGCAACGTCGGCACCGGCGAGGGCGCGCGCGCGCTCGCCGACGCCGGCGCCGACGCGGTGAAGGTCGGCATGGGGCCGGGCGCGATCTGCACGACGCGCGTGGTGAGCGGCGCCGGCATGGCGCAGGTCACCGCGATCCTCGAGGCCGCGAAGGCGCTCGAAGGGACCGACGTGCCGGTCATCGCCGACGGCGGCATCAAGTACTCGGGCGACATCGCCAAGGCGATCGCCGCGGGCGGGCACTCGGTGATGCTCGGCGGCCTGTTCGCCGGCTGCGAGGAAAGCCCGGGCGAAACCGTGCTGCTCGAAGGCCGCCAGTACAAGGTCTACCGCGGCATGGGCTCGTTGGGCGCGATGGCCGCGGCGAAGGGCAGCCGCGAGCGTTACTTCCAGGAAGCGACCGACGAACTGGCGAAGCTCGTGCCCGAGGGCATCGAGGGGCGCGTGCCGTTCAAGGGCCCGCTCGCGGCGACGGTGTTCCAGCTGGTCGGCGGACTGCGCGCGGGCATGGGCTACTGCGGCGTTCGCACGATCGACGAGATGCGCACGCACTCGCGCTTCTCGCGCATCAGCGGCGCCGGCCTGCGCGAGAGCCATCCGCACGACATCAAGATCACGAAGGAAGCGCCGAACTACGAAGTGCGCTGACGCCGCGCCCGGGTGATTTCGCCCGCGGCGCAGTTTCATCGAGTTTCGCGTTGCCCGCGTCGCGCGCATGAGCGAGATTGCGTGCGCGGCCCCACCCGCTCGAACGATCCGTCACTGGCCTGATCCTTCCGGGAGGAGGAGACCATGCGACCCATCGGCACCCGCCGCGGCAATCCCGTCGTGCGCCGCATGATCGAGCAGAACCACCGCCGCCGGCTGTACTACTCGCTGTCGCCCGACGAAGCGCAGGTGCGCGGCGACGAGAGCGATCCGCGCGCCGTGCGCTGGTCGCGCGAGTTCTTCGAACGCCTGCGTGACGTCGTCGTGCCGCGCATGGCGGTGGCCGAGACGCTCGAAGTGGGCGAGCTGCGTTACTTCGGCGCCGAACACCTGCAGCTGTGGGCGTTGTTGCGCGACCACGAGCTCGTGTTCGCCTACGACTTCGGCGACACGCGGCACGAGATCCGCGAGCGCGCCAAGCGTTGGCTCGGCTGCCTGAGCACCCACACGGCGCCGGGCCTGCCGTCACCGCACTGGGGCCGTCCCGTGTACGGCGCGCGCGTGGACCATGCCACGCAGGAGCTCGACGTGGTGTGGGCGACCCCGGGTGACTGGTGCCGGTTCGCGCTCGCCGACGAGTTCGCGCCGCGCGAGTTCGACGCGCCGCTCCACTGGGGCGCGCGACTCGTCGGAGCCTGACTCCCCCGAGGACCCGCCGGCCCCCGAACGGCGCAGGCGACAGGCCCCGGTGCCACCCGGCTCCGGGGCCTTCGCATTGCCCGCGACTGGTGATCGCTCGGGCACGTCCTTCGAGCGTGTCTCAGCGCTGCGGGAGTTCGAACTGGAATCCGGGGTCCAGCTGGCGGATCTCGCTCACGACCCGCGCGAGGTCCTGCTTCGCGCCGTCGGTCGGGGCCTGCTGCCAGGCGGTGTACAGCTCGAGCAGCTCGTCCTGCTTCACGCGCAGGAGTTCCTGCTGCGAGTGCTCGTCGATGCTGCGTTCGAGGTGGTAGACCTCGCCCGCGGAGAAGCGCTTCACGAGATCGAGGTACTCGCCGCGCATGTGCGACAGGATGCGCAGGTACTTCTCGAAGCCGTTCGACAGCTTCTCGAGCACTTCGGACACGCCCGCGTTCTTGCGATGCATCTGCTGCGAGTACGTGTACGCGAAGTGGTAGTAGGTCTTGCCGCGGCCGATGTAGGCCTCTTCGCTGGGCTGCAGCCGCGAGCGCGATCCGCCCGCGAGGTGCGGCTGGTCGAAGATGCCGATCGAGACGAGCAGGAAGTCGGCGTTCGTCTTGTAGATCTGGTACTTCAGCCGCGCGTCCGTGGACGTGGACAGGCGGCGGAACACGTCGGCGTCGTACTTCGACAGGAATTTCTTCGACTGGTCCACGTACTCGGGATTGATGAACGCGTGCAGCAGGTGCGCCAGGTAGACGTTCACGTCCTCGTCGTAGCAGTCCTGGTTCGACACCAGCCCCGTCTCCATGCGGCTGTACAGGAGACAGTTGATCATGAAGTAGTACGTCGGCTGCAGATCGCGGCTGTTGTCCTTCAGGTCGACGTATTGGCGCGGGTCCATCTCGTCCTCGTCGCGTTGGCGTGGTCGAAGCGAGAGCCGGCCGGTCGCGCCGGCCGCGGGGGAGCTCTCACCGGTAGCTCTCTGCATCCGGCATGCCACGCAGCCCGCGTCGACGATCGCGCTCGCAAACGCCACCACCACCGCGTCGGTCGTCCCGGAAACGCCGTGACGAAGACCTGTCGCGGCCGACACTTCGCGCCAGAGCCACCATTGGCTGGGCCGGATGCCCCGCTTTCGCGTCGCCCGCTCACGCGTTCGGCGGTCGCCGCGAGCCCGCGCGAAACGCGCTCCAGGTGCGCGGGGCCGCGGCATCCTGCAATTCCCGTTTGCGACCGCTCGCGTGTCTGCTAGGTCTCGCTTCGTCAGGACGCTGGCGCGCAGCGAGATGGAGCAACGCCTCGCGCGCGCAGTCCGACTCGCGACATGCACGGCGGCGGCGCGAGCCGGGCGCGTCGCGGACCACTCGCGGCGGCTGCACGCGAAGCCGGCCCCGGGGCATGTCGCTTGCGAACCCACCGGGTGTGCACACCAACGAGACCACGCCGATGAAGCCCGCTCACTTGCGCGCACCTCGTCCCGGAAAGCCCGAGGTCGATCCTCAGGTCCGGGTCGGGTTGCGCCTGCGACTGTGGCTGGGTTGCCTCGCCGGTGGCGCGCTCGCCGGCGCCGGCGTGCTCTGGGTGCTGGGCACGCGTGTCGGGCCGGGGCCCGCCGATCCCGCGGCGTTGCTCGCGTGGCTGTCCGGCGTCGCGTTCCTCGCGGTGCTCGCCGGCGTCGCCTTCGCGGCCTGGCTCGATCATCACGTCGTCGGCCAGCTGCGCATCCTCGTTCGGGCGCTGCGCGCGCGCCGGCTGTCCGAACTGCGCGGGCTTCCGGCCGCGGGCGGTTGGGGCGAACTCGGCGATCTCGCCGAGGAAGTGCACGCGGCGGTGCGCGACCTGCGCGCCGTCGGGCACGCGACCGAGGAGATCGAGCTGCTGCGCGGCCAGCTCGCCGCGTTGCAGGTGGCGGCCGACCGCTGGGTCGCGACCGAGACCTGGGAAGCACCGTCGATCACCGAAGGCGTGCTCGCCGAACTCAACGACACGCTCGCGCGCGGCTTCTCGCGGCGCGGCGTCGTCGACGCCCAGAACCGCGAGGCCGCGCAGCAGGTCGCCGGCGAACTGGCGGCGGCGATCGCCGACGCGCAGGAGTCGGCGACGCAGGCCGAGCGCGGGTTCGTCGAAGCGACCGCGATGCTCACCACGGTGCGCGAACTGCAGCGGCTGTCGGCCGAACTCCAGCTCGCGCTGGACGCGCTCGGCGCCCCCGCGACGACGCCCGAGCAAGCCGCGCCCGGCGCCGCCGAGGCGTCCCGCGTCGCGCTCGAGGAGCTCGTCGAGGCGTCGCAGTCGTCGGTCGACGCGATCGGGCGCGCGATGCTTCGCGTGCACGAAGTCTCGGCGCAGGTGCAGACGCTCTCCAATCGCGCCACGCTGGTGGCGATCCACGCCGTCGCCGCGCCGCCGCGCGAGGGCGACGCGCCCGCCGACGAGCGCGCGGCCGAGCTCAAGCAGCTCGCGCTCGACGTGCGCGCGATCACCGATCGCACGACGGTGTTCGCGGACGACATCGATCTCGCCGTGGGCGAAGCCGCCGAGACCATGGCGGCCGCCC
>CAZNSL010000192.1:0-8621 GCA_964574975.1 uncultured Alcaligenaceae bacterium
CCAGGCGTACTTCCCGGCGAACGAGCGAAGGTACTTCTACGCGCACAAGTCCGACACACCCGAATACCAGAACACACTGAACAGGCTAGCCGAGATGACGGGCCTGCGGCCTATCACCGCCCAGGTGGAGAATGGGGGCACGTTTTTTGTGGTTGACGGGGCCCGCGGTCGCAACCTCGCCCAAATGCCAGGCTCCGACAAGCCACAACCGAAACCGCAAGTCGATGCGCTAGCCGATGTGGCTGACATCCCGGCACAGGACCGCTCGGCCGGTGGCGACGCCAAGAAACGCTACTTCCTGGTCGGCCCGAAGAAGGACGCCAAGCCGCCAGAGGAGGGCTATGGTCTGGTGGTCGTCCTGCCGGGCGGCGACGGCAGCGCGGACTTCAATCCGTTCGTCCGGCGAATCGTCAAGCACACCCTACCCGGTCGATTCGTGGTCGCTCAGCCGGTCGCGCCCAAGTGGACTCTGGACCAGCAGATCGTCTGGCCGACGAAGTCGAATCCCGTGCCTGGGATGAAGTTCGCCACGGAGGAGTTCGTCGAGGCGGTCATCGGCGACGTGGCGAAGCGACAATCGCTCGACCGCACGCGAATCTTCACACTCTCCTGGTCTTCGAGCGGTCCGGCTGCCTACGCGACCTCACTCCAGGACGGACGGCTCATCACGGGTTCGTTCGTCGCCATGTCCGTCTTCAACCCGAAGTTCCTACCGCCGCTGGCCGCCGCGAAGGGGCATGCTTACTACCTGTACCACTCGCCGCAGGACCGCATGTGTCCGTACCGCATGGCTGAGCAGGCCCGCGACGCTCTGACGGGCAACGGAGCCAAAGTCCACCTGGAGACCTACGCAGGCGGCCACGGCTGGCGCGGCGATGTCTACGACAACATCCGCGCAGGCGTCGAGTGGCTCGTGGCAAATCGCGAGAAGGCTAGCAACCCCTGAGCCCGACAGCGCTAGCGAGAGTGGGACACAGAATCCATCGATCTCTCACAGCCAGCCCGGAGCACCAGTGACGGGTCGAGGGCCCCGTCGGTTGTGCTCCGGGCCGACCGGCAAGTCTGTAGCCATTTGGCCTCCGGCCCCGCAGCCGGTATGATGATGCCGACCACCGCAGCGCGGCCCGGCCGTCCCGGGCAGCCCGCTCCGGACTCGGCCGGATGGCCCAATGAGCGCGACCTTCCACCCGCGCATCCTCAACGGCTTCCGCAACTATGCGCGGGCCGCCGGGGTTGGCGTCGTCCTCATCGCTGCCCTCGCCCTCACCGGCTGGGCGTTCGACATCGTCCCGCTGCGCAGCCTCGTGCCGGGCTTCACAGCCATGAACCCCGGCGGCACCGCCATCGCCTTCCTTCTCGCTGGCATCGGTCTCCTCGTCGCCGACAATCGTCGCATTCGTACCGCCTGTGCGGGCGGCGTCCTCGGCATCGCCGTTCTGCGGCTCGTCGGCTACGCATTCGGCTGGGACGGTGGCCCGGACCAGTGGCTGTTCCGAGCCAAGCTCGACATGGAAGCGGCCGGCATCGGCCCCGTCAACCGCATGGCCCCGAACACCGCATGGTCGTTCCTTGCGGCCGGGCTGGCACTGCTCGTTCTCGACCTCCGCATCGGCCGCGGCTTCTGGCCCGCGCAGCTCCTCGCGCTGGCGTTCGCCCTCGTCGCCCTGCTCACGGCCGTCGGGTACTCCTACAGCGCGCTCACATTGGCCGGCGACGATCGCAATATTCCAATGGCTCTGAACACGGCCATCGCCTTCCTGCTAGTTGGTACTGGCACGCTGGCCGCTCGGCCCGACCGCGGCATCATGACCGTGTTCTCAAGTGCGGGGCCGGGCGGGATGATGGCCCGGCGTCTGCTGCCGGCTGCGATTGCCATCCCCGCCGCCGTCGGCTGGGGCGTGTGGCTGGGGGAGCAATCCCGTCTCGCCGAACCGGTCACCGCGCTGTCGGTACTCGTCGTCGCCAATATCGTCCTGTTCGCCGCGCTGATCTGGGCCAATGCCGCGTCGCTCGACAAGGCCGAACGGCGGCGCAAGCGGACCGAGCAGCGACTGGTCGCGCAGCACACGGCGACGCGCGTGCTGGCAGAATCGCCGCGGGCAGACGACGCTATCCCGGCCATCCTCCAGGCCATCGTCGACAGCCTGCAATGCGCGGTCGGCGCGATGTGGCGCGTCGACCGTCAGATCGGGATGCTGCGCTGCACCAATATCTGTCACGACAACGGCGACCGTATCGCCGACTTCGTAGCTCAGTGCCACAATACGACGTTCCCCCGCGGCATCGGCCTGCCCGGCCGCGTCTGGGCTTCCGGGAAATCCACCTGGATCCCCGATGTCGTCCCCGACTCGAACTTCCCGCGGGCGGCGACGGCGAACCACGCCGGTCTGCACGCCGCGGTCGGATTCCCAATCGCCGTTGGCGGCGACATCTTCGGCGTCATGGAGTTCTTCGCCCGCGCCATCGAGGAACCCGACGAGGAGCTCCAGCAAATGCTCGCGTCGATCGGCGGGCAGATCGGCCAGTTTCTCATGCGGAAGCATGCCGAGGAAGAATTGTCGCTCGAACGCCACCTGCTGCACAGCCTCCTCGATGCAATCCCCGACAGCGTGTTCTTCAAAGACGAGGCCAGCCGCTTCCTCCGCACGAGCCGGGCGCTCACTGCGCGGCTCGGCCTCGCCGACCCGGCTCTTGCGCTCGGCAAGACCGACTTCGACTTCTTCGCCGAGGAACACGCCCGCCCCGCGGCCGAGGACGAGAAAGAGGTCATGCGGACGGGCCAGCCGATGGTCAACAAAGAGGAAAAGGAAACCTGGACCGACGGCCAGGAGCGTTGGGTCGTGACCTCGAAGTTGCCGCTCCGCGACCCGGCTGGGCGGATCGTCGGCACCTTCGGTATCTCGCGCGACGTCACCGAGCACAAGCTCGCCGAGGAGGCGTTGCGCGAGAGCGAGGAGCGCTACGCCCTGGCCGTGCGCGGTACCAACGACGGCCTGTGGGACTGGGACATCAACGCCCACCGCGTCTATTTTTCTACTCGCTTCGAGGAGTTGCTCGGCTACGCGCCCGGTGAGTTCGGCACCACGGTCACGGCATTCCCGGACCATACGCACCCCGACGATTCGCCCACCGCGCGGGCGGCAATCGTCGACCACTTGAAGCAGCGCGTCCCCTACGACATCGAATTTCGCCTGCGGACGAAGCTCGGCGAGTACCGCTGGTTCCACGCCCGCGGTCAGGCCGTCTGGGGCAACGACGGCCGGGCGACGCGCATGGCCGGGTCGATCAACGACGTAACCGCTCGCAAGCAAGCGGAGGCCGAACTGCTGCACGCCAAGGAAGCCGCTGAGTCGGCGACGCGTACCAAGAGCGAGTTTCTGGCCAACATGAGTCACGAGATCCGCACCCCGCTCAACGGTATTCTCGGTATGACCGAACTCGCCCTGGACAGCGACCTCGCTCCCGACCAGCGCGAGTACCTGTCGCTCGCCAAGTCGTCGGCCGAACACCTGCTGACGGTCGTGAACGACATCCTGGACTTCTCGAAGATCGAAGCCGGCAAGCTCGATCTCGAGGCGACCGACTTCAGCCTGCGCAACCTGCTGGACGACACCGTGGCCACGCTCGCCACCCGCGCCCACGCTAAGGGGCTGGAACTGGCCGACCACGTCGCCACCGACGTGCCCGATGCCCTGGCCGGCGACCCGCACCGGCTGCGGCAAATCATCGTCAATCTGATCGGCAACGCCATCAAGTTTACCGACCGAGGCGAGGTCGTGCTGCGCGTCGAATCGCACGAACCGGCCGGCGACGGCATCGGCCTTCACTTCTCCGTTCACGATACCGGCATCGGCATCTCACCGGGGCAGTGCGCCAAGTTGTTCCAAGCGTTCACGCAGGCCGACACCTCGACGACGCGCAAGTACGGCGGTACAGGCCTGGGACTGGCGATCGCATCTCGGCTCGTCGAGATGATGGGCGGCCGTGTCTGGC
This sequence comes from uncultured Alcaligenaceae bacterium, assembly GCA_964574975.1. GTDB lineage: Bacteria > Planctomycetota > Planctomycetia > Gemmatales > Gemmataceae > JAXMAS01. The sequence continues at coordinate 3,994 of CAZNSL010000192.1, forward strand.
TGGAGAGCGAGGTCGGTCGCGGCAGTACCTTCCACTTCACCGCAACCTTCCAACAGGCGGAAAAGCCAATCGTCCGGCCGGCCCCGGCCGACCCGGACGCGGTGTGTGGCCTGCCGGTGCTGGTCGTGGACGACAATGCGACCAACCGGCTGGTCCTTCAGGAAATGATCGGCAACTGGGGCATGAGGCCGACGGTGGTCGAAGGCGGCCGGGCGGCCCTCGCCGAGTTGGAACGGGCGCGCGACTCCGGCGAGCCGTACGCGCTGGTATTGCTCGACGCGATGATGCCGGAGATGGACGGCTTCGACCTCGCCGAACGGATCCGCCAGTTGCCGGGCGCGGTCGGGGCGACGCTCATGATGCTGTCGTCGGCCGACCGCCGCGAAGATGCGACCCGCTGCGGTAACCTCGGCGTCGCCAGCTATTTGACGAAGCCGGTCCGGCAGTCCACACTGCTCGATGCCATCATGGTCGCTCTCGGCGGGCCAGGCAGCGAACCCGTGGACGTAGAAATCCCGCCGCCGCGCCCCGAGCGCGGCCGGCGGCTGCGATTGCTTTTGGCCGACGACAACCCAGTCAACCAGAAGCTGGCGGTGAGCCTCTTGAAGAAGCGCGGCCACGCGGTGGTCGTCGCCGGCACTGGCCGCGAAGCGCTGGCAGCGCTGGACGCTGGGACGTTCGACGCGGTGCTGATGGATGTACAGATGCCAGAAATGGACGGGTTGGAAGCGACGGCCGCGATCCGCGCCCGGGAGCGCGGCACGGGGGAACACGTCCCGATCGTCGCCATGACCGCGCACGCCATGCAGGGCGACCGCGAACGCTGCCTGGACGCTGGTATGGACGCTTACGTCTCCAAACCGATCCGGGCCGATGCCCTGTTTGCCACCCTGCACGACCTCCTCTCGACCGAAGGCGAAGTGCCCGCCGTCGCGTCGGACGGGGCCGCGCCGCGAGCGGAAGCAAGTGCGGTCCTCGACGTGGACGAGGCGGTCGGTCGACTCGGCGGCGATCGCGAGTTGTTCGTCGAATTAGCGGCGACGTTCCTCGGCCAGTTGCCGACCTGGGTGAGCGCGATTCGCGGCGCGGTCGCCCGCGGCGACGCGAAACAGTTGTCGGCGGCGGCTCACCCGCTCAAAGGCTCTCTGGGCACGTTCGCTGCCAAGCCCGCGGCCGAAGCGGCGGCTCGGCTGGAGGCGATGGGCCGCGCCGGCGACCTGTCGAACGCACCGGTGGCGCTAGATTGTCTGGAGCGAGAACTGGCCCGGCTGACGCCGGCTCTGAGCGAGCTTGCCGCCGTTCGGATTTGAGCCGATGCGCCAAGTTGGGTTGGGTGTTCCCACGCTCGCACGTCGGGCTGAAATCGAGTAAGGCCCCAATGAGGGACAAGCCATGACGAAAATCCTGATCGTCGATGACTCCCCGGTCGATCGACAGTTGGCTGGCCGGCTCCTGGAGCGGCGCTCCGAGTCGATCGACCTCGACGCCGAGGAGGCGCTGACGGCCGTATATGCCGCCGACGGCCGCGAGGCGCTTGCCGCTATCGAGCGCGAGCACCCCGAAGCCGTCATCACCGACTTGCAGATGCCGGAGATGGATGGATTGGAACTCGTCCACGAGGTCCGCGCCAATTACCCGCTGATCCCCGTGGTCGTCATGACTGCCTACGGTAACGAGGATGTCGCCAACCAAGCGCTTCAGGGCGGAGCGACGAGCTACGTCCCGAAGAAGTACCTGGCCCGCGATCTGGTCGAGGTGGTCGGTTCGGTCCTACAGGCGGCACGTTCGAAGCGCGGCCGGCGGAAACTGATGGGCTGCCTGGAAAAGACCGAGTCCCGCTTCGCCTTCGGCAACGATCCGGCCCTGATCCCACACCTCGTCGGATTCCTCAAGGACAACCTCGCCGCGGTGGCCGACTGCGACGAGACGACGCTGATTCGCGTCTCGGTAGCACTGCGCGAGGCAGTGCTGAACGCGATGGAGCACGGCAACCTCGAACTCGATTCGGGCCTGCGCGAACACGGCGGGGCAGCGTACCATAGCCTCGCAGCCGAGCGGCGGGAGTTGCCACCGTACTGCGACCGGCGCGTGACAGTGACTGCCAGCGAGACACCAGGTGAGGCCGTCTACGTCGTCCGCGACGACGGTCCCGGTTTCAACCCCGCCGCGCTGCCCGACCCGCTGGCCCCGGAAAACCTCGAAAAGGCGAGTGGTCGCGGCTTGCTGTTGATCCGCACGTTCATGGCCGAAGTGAGCCACAACGCCCAGGGTAACGAGATCACCATGGTCTGGCGCGCGGCGTCGGCAGAGGAGTGACGATGGCGGACAAGGTACCGGTCACCCTGGCGGTGCTGGTCGACTCGGCGCGGCTGCGCTGGTTCGTGGCTTCGGTCGATCGCGGCGGCGCGGTCGAGGCACTCGTGCGCTCTGCGGACGGCGACCTGGCCCTGTGCCGCGAGTTGGGTTTCGACGAGCAGGTGTCGTTCCTGCGGCACCGCCTGTGTGGTGTGTTGCAGCGCGGCTCCGACCGTTTGTGGCCGGTCGGCAAGAAGGCCGGCCTGTTCGCGGTGCTTTTCGACGGCGATGTACCGGACACGTCCGAGGAGCTAACGCACCGCGTCGCGGAGCATTTCGCGCTGTGGCTGGTGAACCCACCCGCCGTGGTGTTGCGTCACGATGGGTCGGCATGGCAACGCATCGCTGGCGATGCGGACGCCGATACGCTCGCGACGGCCGTGCCGACGCTACTCGACCGCGTGACCGACCCCGTGGCGTGGGAAGAGAGTACCCGCAAGGGAACGTGGCAACCGGAAGCGGTGTAGCGTCACGCAATCCGCGCCGCCAGCGCCGCCGCCGCGTCGCCCGGCACCGTTCGCAGGAACTCCCGAACGTCGGACAGCAATCGGTCGCGCTCGGAGTCCGCGTCGTAACGCCGGCACGCCTCCTTCAGCACGGCGACCAGGTCGTCCGGGTCCCACGGCTTGGTCAGGTAGCGGTAGATTTCGCCGCGGTTAACCGCGTCGATGACAGCCTTTAGGTCGGCGTAACCGGTGAAGATGACACGCACCGCCCGCGGGCATTCGCACTTCGCCCGGCTCAAGAATTCCGCCCCGGTCATCGCGGGCATCCGCTGGTCGGACACGATGAGGTGGACCGGCGACTGTCGCAGTACCTCGAGCGCCTCGGCCCCGCTCGACGCGGTGTGGACCTCGAAGTCGTGCCGTAGGAGCGCCTGGAGCGAGAAGAGAATGTCCGGTTCGTCGTCGACTACCAGGATCGGGGGCTTGCCTGTCGCCATCGCCAGGACTCCGAGGAGTTCGGGAACGGCTTCATTGTACGGCTCGCCGCGCCGGCAACCGGACGCACACGCGGGTACCGAGGCCCGGTTCGCTCTCGATGTCGAGCGTGCCGCCGTGATCGCGGACGGTGCCGTAGGCGACCGCCAGCCCCAAACCGGTGCCCTGCCCGACCGGCTTGGTCGTGAAGAACGGCTCGAAGACGCGCGGCAGGTCCTCCGGCCGGATGCCGCAGCCGTCGTCGGCGATTTCGATCTGCGCTTGGCCCTCCGGAAGTACTCGCGTGCGCAGTTCGATCGCGCCACCAGCACGGCACGCATGAGCGGCATTTTGTAGCAGTTCGAGGAAGACCTGGTTGAGTTTGCCGGGCTGGCACGGCACGGGCGGTAGATCGCCGAAGTCGGTACGCAGAGCGACCTGGCGCGACCCCAATTCGTGCCGAAGCATATTGGCGGTCGTGGCGAGGGCAGCGTTGAGATCGATCTCCTGAAACTCGGCCTCGTCGAGCCGGGCGAAGTCGCGCAGGTTGCGGACGATGTCGCGGACGCGGCGCACGCCGTCGAGCGTGGCGTCGAACAGCCGCGGCAGCGTCTCGCGGAGGTACGGCAACTCGGCGGCGTCTGGCCCAACCGCGTTGAGCAAATCGAGCGTTTCGCGGCGCAGGACGGCGAGATTGTTGGTGACGAAGGCGAGCGGGTTGTTGACCTCGTGGGCGACGCCGGCCGCCAATTGCCCCAAACCCGCGAGCTTTTCCTGCTGGACGAGTGCGCCCTGCGCTTGCCGAAGCGCCCGGTTCTGCTCGGCCAGCGACTGTTCCAGGCCGATGACCCGCTCGCCCTGTCGCAGCCGGACGCGCAGTTCCTCGATATCGAACGGTTTGCTGAGGAAGTCGTCGGCCCCGGCGTCCATACCTTGGACGAGGTCCTGCTTCTGCGACAGCGCGGTCAGCAGGATCGCGTAGACGTATCCCGTCCGCGGCTGGGCGCGGATGCGGCGGATGAGTTCCGCCCCGTCAACGCCCGGCATCATCCAGTCGGTGATGACAATCCGGAAGTCGCCGGCCTGGAAGAGTTCCCACGCAGCCGCGCCATCGGCCGCCGCCACAACATCCTCGCCCCAGCGTTCCAGGAAGCGTTGAAGTTGAAGCCGGGCGACGGGGTCGTCGTCGGCGATGAGGACTTTCACGGCCCGGCCTCCCCGCGGCAAGGTTCCGGTCGCTGCCGGGACTTCCAACGCCCGGCAACATCTTATGGCCCGCGGCGCGGGAAGGGAAATCGGACTCCGTACGGATCGATCCGAGGCACGGCTCAAACGCGCCACAGCCGACGCGCG
>CAZNSL010000193.1:0-7161 GCA_964574975.1 uncultured Alcaligenaceae bacterium
TCCACCCCCATCCCAAGATCTATCTCCACGCTGACAACAGTGGGTGAACTCCAGGACCGCTATCTTGACCCCGAGCGCTGCACTTCTTGGCTAGCACGGCGCTGCACTTCTTGGCTAGCGTTTACAGCGCCGACCGCGCGGTCGTAGGAGGACGGGCCGAGGACGTACATGAGGCCGCCGACGAAGTTGCCCGTCTTGTAATAGCGGTAGTAGTACGTTCCGATGGCGACGTTGTTGGCCTTGACGGTCGCCGTCTTCAGGTCGCCAGCGTTGCCGTAGGACTCCCCGGTTTCGTAGTAGGTGTAGGCGACCTGCCGCACATCGGCCCACGCCTGGCCGCTCACCTGCCGCCGGAGCAGCACGTTCGACACCCGGCCGCTTGCGTCGTAGGTGTAAACCCACGATTCGGTCACGTTCGAGCCGTTGGCCGTGCCGCCGCGGGTGACCTCCGTCACCTTGCCCGTGGTCGCGTGCCGGCTCACGGTGACGACGTTACCGCGAGCGTCGGTGACGCTGACCACCTCGCCGCGGGCACCGGCGACCGGGTTCGTGGTGTCGTTGAACACCCAGGTCGTGCCGTCCTGCGTCCGCAGTGTGAACCTGTTGGCGCTCTTGGTGAGCCAAAATTGGTCGAAGTAACGATCGGTGTAGACGCCGCCCCCAGCGTCGTCGAACACGCGGCCGGTGGTGCCGTTGCTGACGATCATCACGGCGCTCGCGGAGTAGTCGAACAGCGTCGGAAACGTCGAGTCCACCCAGCCGTTGCCGAGGTTGGAGCCGCCGGCGCGGGCCGCGGCGCTACTCCACGACCGCGTCTGGCCCCAGCCGCCACCGAACCCGTCGGCGAAGATGTCGGCCGCGCGGGCGCGGACGCTACCGTCCGGGCCGAAGACGTTGCCCTCCGTGATCGCCGACGGCAAGTTGTCCGACCGGGCAGCACACATCGGGGGTAGGCTGAAGCCGGGGTCGATGGCCGCGGCGTTGCCGCCGGGCACGCTGAAGCCGGGGTCGATGTCCCGACCGTCGCGGCCGTGGAGGGAAAAGCCGGGGTCGGTGTTGGGTATGCAGTTTCGCGTCAAGGGGTCCGCGAGCGGGTCGCAGTCGCCGGTCGCGCAAAAGGCGTTCAATTGCCCGATGGTGCCGCCCGCGTTCGGCCAATTGACGGCGGGCACGTCCCGGCTTTCGAGCGCGGTCACGCCGAGTCGGGCGCGAATGAAACGGCGTTGCCGCAACTTCGCCATCGACTCGAACAGGCTCGTTGCCCGGCGGAACCAGCGGCGCGACGAGGGGTGCGAGGCTGACATGGGACGCAACCTTGGTGCGAGAGTCAAGCGGGGAGAGCCTAACGCGCGCCACCCTCCGAACGCAAGCATTTTCCGCAATTTTCACAAAGATAATGCACCGCCATGATTATCCTTGGCGCGACCGGTGACCCGATGCGCCAAAAGGCCCCGATGCGCCCGTTGCGCCCGATGCACGTGCTGCGCCCCGATGGCTGTGGTGGTGACCGGTGCTTGATGCTGAGCTTTGACGCCGGCCCACCGTGCGGCCTCGGCCTTGTCGCACGCCGCCGGCCGCGGCCAGCCGGTCGTACCCAGTCTTGAGGACGCCCGTCATGCCGGCCCGTCCTCCCACAAGAGGCGGATGCGGTGCAGCTTCCGCTCCACCGACCGCTCGGCGCAACCGAGTCGGCCGGCGATCTCCGCGTTCGTGTGCCCCTCCACCTTCCACAGCGCGATCTCGCGCAGGCCCGGGTCGCCGAGTTGGCCGAGCATGTGGTCGAACGCCTCGGCGACCTCGACGGCCAACTCCGGGTCCGGTTCGCGGCTAAGCAGATCGTCGACGGCGTCCGGGTCGGCCGGGGCCAGCCGGCGGCGGCGCTGTAGGTCGATTGCCTTGCGGACGGTCATCATCGCCAACAGCCGCCAGAGGTCGTCGCGGTCGGCGAGTTGCGGGAAGCGGTTGCGCTCGGCTCCGAGGCAGAGACTCTTGAAGGCGCTCAGGGCCACGTCTTCATCGTAGCCGGCCAGTCCTGGCACGCCGCGCAGCCGAGCACGGGCCAGTTGCACGAGCCGCTCGAAGTACCGCTCCAAGAGTTGCGGCACGGCGGCACGCTGGCCGTCCTTGACCTGCGCGATCCAGAGCGTCACGGGGTCCGCGGACGACACGGGGCCTCCGGGCAGGCGTACGAACGGGTGTACCGACAATTGTAGCGTCTCGCCGGTGACTCTGGCCGTAGTGCGACTTGCAGCGCGGCTCAGGACAACCGGCCGCTCCAGAGGTTACCCCGCAGCCGCCAGCAGTGCCTCCGCGACTTGCCCAGTGGTTGCCGTGCCGCCCAGGTCCGGGGGCAGCACCTTGCCCGCCTTCAACACATCCGCCACCGCGGCGCGTACCGCCGCGGCGCTCGCCCGTAGGCCCAAGTGGTCGAACATCAATTCCGTCGACAATACCGCCGCCAGCGGGTTGGCGATGCCCCGGCCCGCGATGTCCGGAGCCGAGCCGTGGACCGGCTCGAACATACTTGGGAACGTCCGCTCCGGGTTGATGTTGCCGCTCGCCGCCAGGCCCATGCTGCCAGTGACCATCGCACTCAAGTCCGTCAGGATGTCGCCGAACAAGTTGCTCGCCACCACCACGTCGAACGACTCCGGCTTGCGCACGAAGTCCATTGCCGCCGCGTCCACCAGCAACGAACTCGATTGCACGTCCGGGTACTCGGCAGCCACCGCGTGGAACACCTCGTCCCACAGGACCAGCGTGAACGGCAGGGCGTTCGACTTCGTGACCGAAGTGAGCTTCTTGCGACGACGCCGAGCGCCCTCGAAGCCGGCCCGCAGGATCCGCTCGCAGCCGCGGCGGGTGAAGATGCTCGTCTGGACGGCGATGTCGGCCGGCGTGCCGGGGTAGAGACGGCCGCCAACTGGGGCGTACTCGCCCTCGGTGTTCTCGCGGTAGACGGCCATGTCGATGGAGCCGGGGGCCTTGTCGCGCAACGGGCACGTCACGCCATCGAACAAGTACGCCGGCCGGAGGTTGACGTACTGGTCGAACTGCCGCCGCATCGGCAGCAGGAACTCGTGGATTGTGACGGCGTCGGGACAGTCGCGGCTGCCGATCGCGCCAAAGAGGATTGCGTCGTGTTTCGCCAGCGTCTCCCAGCCGTCGGCCGGCATGATCCGGCCGTGGTCCTTGTAGTACGCCGACGACCACGGCAGCCGGTTCCACTGGATATCGGCGCGGTCGTGCTTTGCGGCGATTCGCTCGGCGACGCGGACGGCCACGTCGATGACTTCCGGCCCGATGCCGTCGCCGCCAAGGACCGCGATGCGGAAAGCTGCCATTGCGTTTTCTCCGAAGTCGGGTATGGGCGGGTGTGTTCGCGCGACGGGGCGGTTAGCGACACTTCGCAGAAGCGTTCGCACGCTAGAGAAGCTAGGTCGGGAGGGAGCACGGTCAAGATGACGCGATGGCGGCGAGTACGGTGGGCGGCGCTGGGTCTGGCGGCCGTCGGCTGCACGTCCGACTTCGGCCGGCGCGACGACCGGAACGACGACCCGCTCATCGGCGGCGGGTCGCGGCCGGCGAACCAGCCCGTGGCGATCGTGTCGGCCAACCCGCCCGGCGGGGCCACGCTCGCGCCGCCCAGCTATTCGCCGCAGACCCGGGCGGCCCCGACCAGCACGGCAGCCCTGGCGTCGGGCGGTTTTCAGCCGTTACCCGGTTCCAACGACCTGCGCATCGGGAGCGGTTCGCCGACGCTCGGCGCACCCGCGGGTGCCGTCGCGCTCCAGCCGCCAGCGTTCGCCGATCCGAAGACGACCGCGTCGCCGACGGCCCTGGTCTCCCCCGCCCCGCCGCCGGGCTTTGCGCCCACATCCGCGACGCAGGCCCGTGGGGCGTTCGATGCCGCCCTGGCGCTCAACCCGCGGTTCGTGCAAGTCACCTACAACGGCGAGTCTCGCGAGTACACCTGCAAGATTTCGGTGCCGAACAAGTTGAACACGTCGATCCCGCGGATCGTCGAGGCGTCGGCCGCGACCGAGGAACTGGCAATCCGCTCGGCGCTCGACCAACTCGCCCGAGACTGACGGCCGGCCTGGCCGTTATCGCTGCGCCGTGAGCAGAAACGTCCGCAGTTCGGCGAGTTTGTCGGTATTGATCAGATCGACGCCGGCGGCGCGCTCCTCGGCCCAGACGGCCGGCGTGTCCGGCGTGCCCCAGAAACGCAGCAGTCGGCCGCCCTTGTGGGCCTTCTCCGCCAATGCGTGCAGGGTCGCCCGCTCGGCGTCCGGCATCGGTCCCTTGCCTTTCCACTTGAAGTGGTTGCTCCAACTGTCGCTGACCCACGGTACCAGGTGCGGCGGATCGCTGCTGTCGAGGTCCGGCGGCCGACCGTCGATGCCGGCGTAGCGCACCGCGTGCGCCGTCAGACCGGCGCGGTCGCGGTTGCCGCTGACGACCGTCGTCACCGCCTTGCGTTCCAGCTTGCCGTCGCGCACGACGCTCACGATGTCGGCGTAGCGCGCCAGCACGTCGTGGATGGCGGCACAGGTCGCCTTCGCCTCGGTCTTCGCATCGATCAGGAGCCAGAATTTGTCGGAGCCGGGGTGGATTCGACCGCCGTTGGCCTTGGCCCGCGCCCGCAGCGGGTCGAGGTAGAGTGTTTCGAGCGTGCGGTTCGGTTTCAGGTCGAGCCGGGTGTGGGCGACCAGCAACTTGCCATCGACGAGGAACACATCGGCCTCGACGCTGCAGAAACCCTGGTCGAGCGCGTCGAGCAAGGGATGGGCGCGTTCGTAGTCGTTGTGGGAGTGAGCCTGCCGCAGCGGTGACGGCGGATCGGCTGCGGCCGCCACGGCGACAACGACAACGGTGGCGAGAAGAGTGCGCGTCATGGACGTGTCCTTAGCCAGTGTCAGTGATCCTCCGGTTTTTGTCTTACTGACTCCCGACCCTGCCTCCCGACTTCCAGCCCTCGTATACTCGTAGGTGTTACCGCTCGCCGACTTGCCGTGGGGCTTTGAACCATGACGCCGACGAACGGCAATTCCGCCGCCACTTTGCCGCGAGACCTCACCGCCGGCGTTGTCGTGTTCCTCGTGTCCGTGCCGCTGTGCCTGGGCGTGGCGCAGGCGTCCGGCGCGCCGCTCTTGGCGGGCGTACTGGCCGGCATCGTCGGCGGCATCGTCGTGGGACTGCTGAGCGGTTCGCACACCGTCGTCAGCGGCCCTCCGGCCGCACTCACGGTGGTCGTCGCCGCGCAGATCGCGGCCCTCGGGTCGTTCCAGGCGTTCCTTCTGGCAGTGGTCCTGGCGGGGTTGATTCAGATCGGTCTGGGCTTCGCCCGCGCCGGCTTCATCGCCGCGTTCATCCCGTCCTCGGTCGTCAAGGGGCTGCTCGCCGCCATCGGCGTGCTACTGATCCTCAAGGAAGCCCCCCACGTCCTCGGCCACGACCCCGACCCGCAGGGCGAGATGGCCTTTCAACAGGTCAACCGCGAGAACACGTTCACCGAACTGGCCCAGACGTTCGGGGACATTCACCCCGGCGCGGCCGTCATCGGGCTCGCATCGCTCGTGCTTTTGTCCGCGTGGACGTGGTGGAAGCCGATGCAGAGCACGGCCGGCTCCGCCCCGTTGATCGTGGTGCTGCTCGGCGTCGGGATGAGCCTGGCGTTCCGAGGCGACTGGGCGATCGGGCCGAGCCATCTCGTACAGGTACCGGTGGCCGACAGCCTCGGCGGGTTCCTCAAGTTCCTCGACCGGCCGGACTTTTCGCAATGGACGACCCCGGCCGTCTACACCGCCGCGGTGACGGTCGCGGCGGTGGCCTCGCTGGAATCGCTGCTCTCCCTGGACGCGGTCGACAAGCTCGATCCACGGCAGCGGGTCTCGCCGCCGAGCCGGGAGTTGCTCGCGCAGGGCGTCGGCAACGTGGTCGGCGGACTGGTCGGAGCGGTGCCGATCACGGCGGTGGTCGCCCGCAGCTCGCTGAACATCAATGCCGGCGCGACCTCGAAGCTGGCGACGATCGTCAATGGCATCTTCCTCCTGGTCAGTGTCGTGTTCCTGCCGACGTGGCTGAACTACATCCCGCTGGCCTGCTTAGCGGCGATCCTGCTGGTCACCGGCGTGCAACTGGCCAACCCGGCACTCGTCAAGGAAGTGTGGACCCAGGGGCCATCGCGGTTCGTCCCGTTCGCGGCGACCGTGGCTGCTATCGTGCTGACAGACTTGTTGACCGGCATCCTGATCGGGCTGGCGGTCAGTGCCGGGTTCATCCTGCACAGCAATCTCCGCCGTCCGGTGCGGCGGTTCGTGGAGAAGCACCTGGGCGGCGAAGTGCTGCACGTCGTTCTGGCCAATCAGGTGAGCTTCCTGAACCGCGCCGCGCTGGCCGCGGTCTTCGACGAGGTGCCGCGCGGCGGGCACGTCCTGCTCGACGCCCAGAACACCGACTTCATCGACCCGGACGTCCTCGACATGATCCGCGAGTTCAAGGAGCGGACCTGGCCGGCCCGCGGCGTCGAAGTGAGCCTGGTCGGCTTCCGCAACAAGTACCAGATCGAAGACCAAATCCAGTACGTCGATTACTCGACGCGCGACCTCCAGGAAGCGGTCACCCCGGCGCAGGTGTTGCAAATCCTCAAGGACGGCCACGAGCGGTTCCGCACCGGCCAGCGGTTGACGCGTGACCTCAGCCGGCAGGTCAGCGCGACGGCCCAGGGGCAGCACCCACTCGCGGTGGTGTTCAGTTGCATCGACTCGCGCAGCCCGGCCGAATTGATCTTCGACTCCGGCTTCGGCGACATCTTCAGCGTGCGCATCGCCGGCAACGTGCCGAGCCGGAAGGTGCTGGCCAGCATCGAGTACGCCTGCGCCGTGGCCGGGGCCAAGTTGATCCTGGTGCTGGGGCACACACGCTGCGGAGCGGTGACCGCGGCGGTCAAGCTGATCGGCGCGACGACGACGGCGGCCGAAGCGACCGGCTGCCAGCACATCGATCACATTGTTCACGACATTCAAACATCGGCCGACGCGGCCAAGTGCCGGGCTGCGCAACAGTGGCCAGACGCCGAGAAACAGGCGTTCGTCGACACCGTGACCCGGGATCACGTGGCGCGAGTCGTCCGGCGGCTGCGAGAAGACAGTCGCACTC
>CAZNSL010000193.1:7171-8603 GCA_964574975.1 uncultured Alcaligenaceae bacterium
GGCCGCATCCTGATCGTCGGCGCGATCTACGATGTCGTGACCGGCGAGATGCAGTTCCTGCCTGCAATTGCTTCGCAGTGCTGAGTGCTGAGTTTTCTTCACTCGGCACTCAGCATTTGCGAAGCACTTATCTGTCCGCCTCGGCGTCCGCGATCATCTTGTCCAGCGCCTCGTCCATCTGTCGCGGGTTGCGGATGTTCTTGTGGCGGATGATGCCCTTGTGGTCGATGTAGACCAGGGTCGGCCAGCCGTCGACCTGCCAGGCCCGCGAGATTGGGCCCCCGGTACTGCCGCCGTTCCAGAACGACCGCCAGGTGATGTTTTCGTCGGCGACCGCTTGCTTGACGACATCCCGACTTTTATCGCTGTTGACGCCGATCAGTGCGAACGGCTTACCTTCGAGGCGTTTCACGAGCGACCGCTCGTGGGGGTACATGGCCCGGCAAGGCGGTCACCAATGGCCCCAGAAGTCGAGTAGCACCACCTTCCCGCGGTAGTCGCTCAGCTTGAACGCCACGCCGTCGATGTCTTCGCCGCTGATCTCTTGGGCTAACTGGCCGACATTAATTCCGATGCCGGCCGCCGGTACGACATCGGCCGTCCGCGCGCGGGTGGCCATCGTCCCGCGGTCGCGCGACTTCGACTTCATCCAGGCGTACCCGCCGGCCGCGACACCGGCCGTCAGCAGTGCGAGGACCGCGACGATGGCCACCACGGTGCCGCTGTTGCTGGACTTCTTCTTCGCCTTGAAGCGACGCTGGCCGGCCATGCGGGCGCGGCCGGGAGTGGGGAAGACTGCCTCGCAATGGGTGCAGCGGACCTTCGGCCCCTCTGCCTCGCCTTCGCTGATTGCGAACGCAGTCTCGCACTCCGGACAGGTGACTCGGAGCTTCGCCATGAGCGCCCTCGTGGGTGTGGGTGCGGCAGGCGGTGCCGCCGCTTGCCTCCAATCCTAACTGACCGCCGCGCCGGTCGCAAGCGTCGTGCCAATTTTTAGCCCGATGGAATCGCGGACGGCATACGATTACGTTCGATGCGCCGTCAACTTCCACGCGTGGCTGCCGCCCTCGCCGTCGCTACGGTGCTACTGTTCGGCCTGATGCGGCTCGGCCAGTACACCCGCAGTCGGCTCGACGCGATCGGTCACTACACCGTCCGGCTGTGCGACTTCCGCACCGCCGTACCACCGAGTTCCAGCCGCAATTCCTTCCTCGCCGAAGTGCAGTACCTCGGCGGCCTACCCGATACACTCGACTCGCTCGACAAGGCGCTCGCGGTGCGGCTGACGGCCGCGTTCGCCCGGCATCCGTGGGTCGAGCGCGTCGACGCGGTCACGCTGCGGCCGCCGGAGGTGCGGCCGACGTTCCGCGTGCCGGCGCTGGCCGCCGCCGGCCGGGCCGTGGACGGGCACGGCATCCTGTTGCCGGCCGGC
>CAZNSL010000194.1:0-8596 GCA_964574975.1 uncultured Alcaligenaceae bacterium
GCCGACGCGCCCGCGCCAGTGAGGACGGCGACGCGCCCGGCACCCCGCAGGATGTCGGCGGCGCGGATGAGGTCGGCGTCGAAGGAGGTGGCCATCTCAAATCTCAAATCGCCGTATCACGGCCAGGCGACTCACGCTAGGATACCCACTCGCAAAGAAGTTCGCCACGGAGTCGGCCATGATTGCGACAGAACGCCTCGTCCGCGAGCGAAACTTTCACGATGCGCAGGCCCGCGAACGCGCCGCCACCTTCGCCGCCGAACCGCAGCGACTGCGCTTTGCCGATGCCGATTACCTCGATCACGAGAGTTGGGTCCGCCCCGCGTTCGCCAAACTCGGCGATGTGACCGGTCGGCACGTCCTCGACTACGGCTGCGGTCACGGCATGGCGGCGGTCGTCCTGGCCCGTGCTGGGGCGCGGGTGACGGCGTGCGACCTGTCGGCTGGCTACGTCGCCGAGGCGAAACGTCGAGCGGCCGCCAATGGCGTCGCGGTGGCGTGCGTCCAGGCAGACGCCCAGCGGCTGCCGTTCGCAGCCGGCTCCTTCGACGCCGTGTGGGGCCACGCGATCTTGCACCACCTCGACGTACCGGCTGCCGCCGCCGAGTTGAAGCGCGTGCTGCGGCCCGGCGGGGCGTGCGTGCTGTGCGAACCGTGGGGCGGCAACCCGTTGTTGCGGGCGGCGCGGCGCTGGCTGCCGTACGCCGGCAAGGGCCACACACAAGACGAGAAGCCGTTGCTCGAGCCGCAGGTGCGGCAATTCGCCGCTGCGTTCGGCAGCGTGGCGGTCGAAGGCTATCAATTGCTGGCGATGCTCCGGCGGGCGTGGCCAGGATCGACGGAACTGCTGCGCCGCGGCGACGAGCGTCTGCTCGGTCGCTGGCCATTGCTGGCCCACTATGCCCGTTATGTCGTTCTGTCGGCCCGGGCGTGACTCGGGCGACTCGCAATGGACGACCGCCGTCGTGCAATTCCTGTCGCACCACTCGCATTTTTCCACTCGCCGTGGCGGATCGTGGCCACGGATGAAATTCCTGCTGACGTAGGAGTAGCACCAACCGCCTCACCTCCTCACCTGGACGACCCGCCGCCCGGCCACCTCGCCCGTATAACGCCAGCATGACGGATCGCGGCCCCTTGCCGACCAATCTTGCCCAGCTTGCGCATGCTTTGTTCAACGAGTCTGGCGATGCGCTGTTGCTCGTGGATCCGCAGTCCGACTCCATCCTCGACGTAAACCCCGTTCTGGTTAAGCTCAGTGGCTTCACCGCCGACGAGATTCTCAAGCTTACTTCCTCGTACCTGTTCCGCGCGGAGGTGAGCGGTGGCTCCTCGCGCCTGAGGCGGGCGGCACAGCACACCGACTTGCACCTGCACGGCCTCGACGGCTACTTCCTACGCACAAAGTCCGGCGGTTGGGTGCCGGTCAGCCTGACCGTCAGCCGGCTGCACGTCGAGCCGAAGCCGCTCGGCCTGATCACCGCCCGCGACCGTACTGAACAGCGGGCGCTACTCGAAAGCGTTCGCGCCAGCCAGGAGCAACTCGGTCGCGTGCTGGAGGCCGTCGCCGACGGCATCGCGTTCGTCGATGCCAGCGGCGTTGTGCGGCTGGTCAACGCTGCCGCCGCGCGCATTCTGGGCGTAGCGCGAAGCGACCTGGTCGGCCAGACGTGGACCGCGGCCGTCGCGGGTGCCACGCACCCCGACGGTCGGCCGGTCGCTGAGGCCGAGCGAGCCGATGTGTGCGTCCTGCGCCGCGGCGAGACGCTGACGGCGGTGAAACGGCAGATCGCTCGGCCCGACGACACGCGGGCGGTGATCCGCGGCAACGCGGTACCGCTGCGCGACGAGCGCGGCAGCGTGGTCGGCATGGTCGTCTCGTTCACCGATGTGACCGAGCAGGCTCGCGTCGAGGACGACCTTGCCCGCGGGCACGCTCAGTTGCGCGGCCTGATCGACTCGCTGCCGGACCCGATCTACCTGAAGGACCGGGTTGGCGCGTACCTCGGCTGCAACGCCGCCTACGAGGCTCTCGCGGGCAAATCCGAACGGGCGCTCGTCCGCTTGGCCACGCCGGCCACGACCGACGCCGAGCGCGCGGTCCTTGCGTCCGGCATACCGCACGTCGACGAGGATTGGGTCGATTGCCCCGACGGCCGCCGGGTGCAATTCGAGTTGCGGCACACGCCACTCGTCGCCCCGGGCGGCGCAATCGGCGGCGTCGTCGGCGTCTTCCGCGACGTGACCCATTCGCGGCAGATGGAGGAGCAGTTGCGCCAGGCCGGCAAGCTCGAGGCGGTCGGCCGGCTCGCCGGTGGCGTCGCGCACGACTTCAACAATCTGTTGACGGCCGTCCTCGGCAACCTGACTTTGGCTCAGGAAACACTGTCGTCCGGACACCCGGCCCGCGAGACGCTCGCCGAAACCGAGAAAGCGGCATGGCGCGCTGCCGAGTTGACGCGGCAACTCCTTGGCTTCGCCCGGCGATCCCCGCTGCGCACCGAGCCGACCGACCTGAACGCAGCCGTGGCCGAGACCGTGGCCCTGTTGCGCCGCACCATCGACCCGCGCATCGCCATCGCCGTGCGGCCCGGCGAGCAACTCGGCACCGTCAAGGCCGACCCTGGCGGCATCGGCCAGGTGCTGATGAACCTGTGTCTGAATGCCCGCGACGCCATGCCCGCCGGTGGCACACTGACCTTGGAGACGGCCGTGGTCGCGGTGGACGATGTGCACGCCCAGCGGCAGGTGGGAGCGCGGCCGGGGAAGTTCGTGCGGCTGCGGGTGACCGACACCGGCACCGGCATCGCCCCGGAGAATCTGGACAAGGTGTTCGAGCCGTTCTTCACCACAAAAGAGCCAGGCCACGGTACTGGCCTGGGGCTAGCAACGGTCTACGGCATCGTGCATCAGCACGGCGGCTGGGTCGAGTGTACCAGCGAGATCGGCCGCGGCACCCGGTTCGACGTCTACCTGTCGCGCGGCGGGTCGGCCCCGGCACCGCCACCGGCGCCGGCACCAACCCCGGTCCCCGCCCCGGCGGGTACGACGGTACTGTTCGCCGACGACGAAGTATCGCTGCGTAGCATCGCCAAGCAAGCCCTGGAGCAACACGGCTACACGGTGCTTTTGGCCGAGGATGGCCAGGAGGCCATCGATCTGTACGTGCGCGAGCGCGGCCGAGTGGCCGTCGTGGTGCTGGACCTGACGATGCCGCGGTTGTCGGGGGCGGACGCGCTCAAGAAGCTGGTGGAGCTGGACTCGAAGGTTCGAGTAGTCTTGTCGAGCGGTTACACAGCGGAACAGGCCCCGGCGGCCGGTGAGCCGGGCGTGTGCGGGTTCCTCGGCAAGCCCTACCGCATCGCCGACCTCGCCGCCGCTGTGCGGGCGGCACTGGAAAAGAGCTAGCCCACCGCCAGCCGCTTCTTCAGGATGTTCGCGTGGTGGCGGACGTGGCCGATCATGATCGCGGCCAGAGCGCGTACGGTGACGAAGTTGTCGCTGGCCACGCCGCCACGGGACCACGCCTCGGCCGGCAGTCGACGGAACAGCAGTACGTTCGCCCGTCGCAGGGCCGCGAACTCGTCGACGAGGTCGGCCAGCGGCGTATCGTTCGCCCGCGCAGCCTGAGCGTAGCCGTTCTCCTCGAAACCGGCGAGCGGCGTCGCGTCGTTGCGGGCGAAGCGCAGCGCTCGGTAGGCGAACACGCGCTCGCCGTCGATCAAGTGCGAGACCACGTCCTTGACGGTCCAGGTATACGGCGGGTGGGCGACGTTGCCCGTGGCTTCGGGCACGGGTTGCAGGAGGGCGGTCACTTCGTCGAGTTGGACAGCAAGCGCAGCGACGGTATCGTCCTCGGTAACGAGGTCGACGTAGGTCGCGTAGAACGGGGCGTACTCGGTCGCGGCGGGTCGCAGCACGGCTCGGCTCCTTGGTTCACCCCGCCAGCCCGGAGCGCAAGCGACGGGTTCGTTCGACTCGTCGCTCGCACTCCGGGCTGGCAGAAATCTCGATCCTTCGTCGATGATACCGTCCGAGGTCACTTGCGGGCGCGAACCGCTTCGGTCACCAGGGCCGTTTGATGTTCGGCACGCATCGCGTCCTCGATCTCGCTGCGGATCGCCAGGAACGCCGTAGCACAATGCGGATCGAACTGCCGGCCGGACTGCTTCTCCACCTCCGCAAAGGCGTCCGCCGCCGGCCGGCCTCGCTTGTCCGGGTGGTACGGGCGCGGACTCGTCATCGCGTCGAAAGCGTCGGCCACTGCCACGATCCTGGCCAGCAGCGGGATCGCTTCGCCGACCAACCCCTCCGGGTAGCCACCGCCCTCCCAGCGTTCGTGGTGGCTTTTGATGATCGGAATGGTCGACTGGAGTTCTTGCACGGCACCGATGATCGCTGCTCCCTTCGTCGCGTGCGTCTTCATCTCTTCGAACTCGGCGGGCGTCAGCTTTCCCGGCTTCTTGAGGATCTCGTCGCTGACCAGGATCTTGCCGATGTCGTGCAGCGGCGTGCCCAGTTCCAGGATATCGATGTCTTCCTGCGGTAGGCCAAGCTTTTGGCCCAGCATCATGGCGTACTTTTTCACCCGCTTGGTGTGGCAACCGGTGTGCTCGTCTTTCAACTCCACCGCCTGCGACAGCACCTCGATGGTGTTCATAAACAAAGCGCGCTGCTTCTTCAGCAGCAGTGAGCACTCGATGCCGGCCGACACATTGGCGGCCAGGGCGTCGGCCAGGTGCAGGTCGTCCTCAGTGAACGGCTTCTGCGAGAGCTTGCGGTCCAGGTGCAAGACACCCAGCTTGCGCCGCGGTGTGCGCAACAGGACGCACAGCACCGACGCCATTTGTCCGTCGGCGATCGACTGGGCGGCCGCCAATTCCGGGTCCTCGTTAACGCTGGTGCAGAGGATCGACTCGGCCCGACTGAAGCAGCGCTGGGCGATCTTCTGGCTGAAGTAGAAGCGGGCCTGTGGGGCGTCGTTGTTGCCGTTCTCGCCCGCCTTCAGCTTCAGCTTGCCATCGGCCGGGTCCTCCAGGACGATCGCGCCGCGCTGGGCCTCCAGAACCTGAACGGAGTCGCGCAAGATCGAGTCGAGTAGTTCCTTCTCGTTCTCGATGTTGACCAGGTGGTGGCCGGCCCGCAACAGGGCCTGCAATTGTTGGCCTGGCCGCAACTTGCGGTTCTGATCGTAGATCAGGTGGTCCTGGATCGCGTCCTCCCACGACGAATTCATCGCGAGTTCGACGCGAACGTTGTCGATGGTCTCAGGCAACTGGTTGGACAACCCCGTCACACCGGTCTCGGCCGACTCGACGAGGAATGCGACCTTGCCGAACTGAACGATGTCGCGGGCCTTCACCGGCCGTTCGCCGGCCCCGAGTTTGGCCCCGTTGACAAAGGTGCCGTTGGTACTCTCCAGGTCGCGGACGACCCAGCCACAGCCGTTGTTCAGCCGCAACTCTGCGTGCCGCCGGCTGACGGAGTTGTCTTCCAGGACGATCTCCAACGAACCCAGGCGGCCGGCGCGCAGCAGCGTGTCCGACTCCCAGGAGCGGCCCTTGATCTCGTCGCTAATGCCGCGCAGGCGGATGCCGTATCTGACGAGCTGCTTCACGACCAAACCCTCTCTCGCTTCCCGCGCGCGGGCGAGCGAATTCTCGTACGATGACTCCGATTGTACCACCTCGATGGTTCGACGAAAGCTCTCCACCGTACTTGCCCAACCTGCCGCCGCTATGCAGTCCCTACCGACGGCAGTATCGTTAGCATCATCGCACCGTCGCGGCCATGTCGCCTGAGTCCCGGCGGTACGACAGACAGCCGCTCATCGGGGCTTCGGCCTAGGGACACTCGCGACCGGTTGCGAATGCCCCTGGCCATCCGCGGCCGTCCCCACCGGGGCAAAGACCTAGCGAACGGGAGCAACGACTATGGCATTCACACGCCGCACGCTGCCAGCGATGACCGTTCTGACGTTCGCCCCGCTGCTCCTCGCTCCCGCGTACGCCCCAAAGTCCACACCGGGCCAACCGACTCTCGGCCCAGCGACGCCGACCGGCTTGACCCGGGGGGTGCCCGCCGAATGGACGCTCGCTGGGACTAACCTAGCCGACCCGGTCGCGGTCGGCGCGACTGTCCCAACTACCATCCGCTTCGTTCCGAACGGCACCACGGACAAGGATAGCACGAAAATCCGGATCGCGCTCGATCTGCCGGTCGATGCGCCTCTCGGTTTACAACGCCTCTGGATCGCCACTGCCCGCGGTCTGTCCAACCCGCGGGCATTCTGCGTCGCACCGTTCCCGCAAGTCGTCGCCGACGGCGCGAACCGCACCACGGAGAAGGCGTTGCCGCTCAGTCTGCCCTGCGTGGCCGCCGGCCGCGTCGATGCGGAAGTCAGTCACTACTACCGTTTCAGCGCCGCGGCTGGCCAGAGGCTCAGCTTCGAGGTCGTCGGCCGGCGACTCGGCGGGGCCATCGACCCGCTCGTGCGCCTCTACGACGGCAAGGGCCGCGAACTGCCGCACGGCTACAGCGAGGACGCACCCGGCCTGCAAACGGACAGCCGACTCACCTACGTCTTCGCCGAAGCGGGCGAGTACCTGGTCGAAGTCCGCGACGCCATGTACCGCGGCGGGGCCAATTACAACTACCGCCTGCGCGTCGGCGATTTCCCGTGCGCGGTCGCCGCGCTGCCGCTGGCGGCGAAGCGCGG
The DNA here is from genome assembly GCA_964574975.1 of uncultured Alcaligenaceae bacterium. GTDB lineage: Bacteria > Planctomycetota > Planctomycetia > Gemmatales > Gemmataceae > JAXMAS01. Next base: position 6,719 of record CAZNSL010000194.1, read on the forward strand.
CTCCAAGGTTACCGTCACCTTCGCCGGGCCACATGTCGATGGGGTGAAACCCCAGGACATCCAGGTTCCCGCCGACCCGGCTGTCGAGGCGGTGTCACTCGTACCTGTCGGGCCGACCGGGCTGCCCGGCTGGCCCGTGTCGTTACTCGTCAGCGATCGCGACGAACTCCTCGCCGGCTCCGACATTGGCACGCCGGCCAAAGCGATGCGGTTGCCGCTGCCCGGCGGTGTCACCGGCCGGTTCTTGCGGAAGTCGCAGGTCGATCACTACGCTGTCGCGGTCAAGAAGGGGCAACGGATCGTTTTCGCAGTACAGACGACGGAGTTGCTGTCGCCGGCCGACGTGTACGTGGTCGTGCGCGATGCAGCCGGCAAGGAACTCGGCAAGAGCGACCCGAACGCCGCGGCGGCGAACGTCGAGTTCACGGCTGCCGCCGACGGCGACGTGGTCGCCGCCGTCGAGCACTTGCATTACGCTTTCGGGCCGAGCGAGGTCTACCGACTCACCGCGACGACGCCGACACCAGGCTTCGCCATGACTCTGGCCGGCGATCGCGTCGTCGTGCCGCAAGGGCAGGCCGGCTTGATCCCCGTACTGACGCTGACGCGCACCGACTATGCCGGGCCGGTCGAACTGTCGGTGGTTGGTCCGGCCGGGCTGACCGGCACGCTGGCGGTCGCACCAGGGGCGCAATCCGGGCCGCCGCCGGGGCCGGGGCAGTCGGCTGGCGCGCCGTTCGCGCAGTTGCCGATCAAGGCAGCGGCGGACCTGGCACCGGGCATCTACGAGGTCAAGGTCCGCGGCCGGGCCGACGTGAACGGCAAGGAGTTCGTTGCGTTCGCCAGTACGCAGTCGCTGGTCAGCGCATCGCTGGGCAACCTGCCGGTGCCGCCGCGCGAGTGGTGCCGCAGCGTCGCGGTGGCCGTGTTGCCGAAGCCACCGTTCGAGTTGTCGGCCACCTTCGACCCGCCGGTCACGGCCCGCGGTCTCAAGACGAAGTTGAAGGTAACGGTCAAGCGCGACGCCGGCTTCACCGGCGCGGTCGCGCTGAACGCGCAGGGTTTGCCGGCGAACGTGACGGCCGACGCTCCGACCATCCCGCCGGACAAGGAATCGGCCGAGGCGACGATCGCCGTGACGGACAAGGCGATCCAGGGCACGTTTGCGTTTACGGTGAGCGGCCGGTCCGAAGTGGACGGCCGGCCCCTCACCGCGACGCTGCTGCCGCCGCCCTTGGTGGTCGGCCCGCCGTTCGAGCTGAAGGCAGAGCCGAACCCGTTGGCGCTCGTCCAGGGCGAGTCGGCGAAGCTAACGGTGACGGCCCTGCGCAAGGGCGGCTACGACGGCGCGATCGCGCTGGAACTACGCAACCTGCCGGCCAACGTTTCGGCCGGTAAGGCGACCATCGCCAAGGGCAAGGACGCCGCCGAGGTCGAGTTGAAGGCCGCGGCCAGCGCTCCGCTCGGTGCGAAGGGCGACGTAGACGTCTTGGGCACCGTCACTCTGGCGAACCAGCAACACGCCTCGCCGTCGTTCACGTTGCGAGTGCAACCGCCGCCGCCGACCCTTCGCGTCAAGTCCGACGCGATCGCGCTCAAGCCGGGGGCGAAGGCAAAGCTCAAAGTGACGATCGAGCGTAAGAACCTGACCGGGCCGGCAGTAATCACTGTTGAGGGCCTGCCAGCGAAAGTGACGGCCGCGACACTGACGATCGCGCCGGACCAGTCGGCCGGTGAGGTGGAACTGTCGGCCGCGAACGACGCTGTGCCGGCCAAGGCCGAGGCGACGGTGAAAGTTGTTGTCGGCGCGCTGAGTGCGACGGCGAAGGTCACAGTGACGGTGGAGAAAAAGGACTAGCCCCGTGACGCCGCGAGGGT
>CAZNSL010000195.1:0-388 GCA_964574975.1 uncultured Alcaligenaceae bacterium
GACGGCGGCGGCGCCAGAACGCTCTCGGTGCGCAGGATCGACGCCTGCCCCAGGTCGAGCGGCGCGTTCGAGATGCCGGCGTGCGGCACGACGAGCGACCGGAGGATTCCGCGGATTTCCTCCTCGCGCGGCAGGCCAAACTCATGGTGCTCGCGCAGGAATGGGTGAGCGTGGCCGTGACGCACACGGTATGCAGCCGAAGCGATGCGCTCGGCCTCGACGACTCCCGGTCGGCCATCGGGGCAGGTAAAAACGGCACCACGGCGGGCCACGCGGAGGCAATCGGCAATGAACGCCTCGCGCTGGTCGCGCGGCACATGCTCCAGGACCTCGAGTGCAACCACGGCGTCGAACGACTCGTCCGCGAATGGCAATGCCTGCCCCGGCT
>CAZNSL010000195.1:398-8277 GCA_964574975.1 uncultured Alcaligenaceae bacterium
AATGCGGAAGTAGTCGGAGTCCTCGGGGTCGCCATCGAAGGCGTCGCATCGGACGACGTGGACGCGATCGGAATTGAGAAACCGCGGGAGATGATTGAGGACGTTGCAGCCAACATCCAAGACACGCACGGTGCCGGCGACGCCGGTGCAGAGCCGGTCCACGAGCCGGGCGGTCAGTTCGTAACGTTGGAGTTGGTCGAAGTCGAAGATGGTCGCAGTGTCCGGCTTCGGTCGTAGAAGCGAACCGGACGTATCCGCAGCCGGTTGGAGGGCGGTGCGCAGCGCGCTCGACATGGTCGGCACTCCTTGCCGCGATCGGGCCGGTTCCTGAAACGGGGACAGGTGGATAAGGTACTGCCGGGCGCGAGGGGGTGTCAACCCGTGTCGCAACGTGGTAGGCTGTCGGGATGCACGATGCCGACGATAACGAACTGCTCGCGCGCGTGCGCGCCGGAGAACCGGCCGCGGCGGAGGCATTCGTGCGTCGCTTCGGCGGGTCGATGTTCGCCACGGCCCGGCGACTACTCGGCCACGAGGAGGATGCCCGCGACGCGCTCCAGGATGCATTCTTGTCGGCGTTTCGTGGCCTGGCAACATTCGACGGACGGGCCAAGCTCTCAACGTGGCTGCACCGCGTCGCCGTCAACGCCGCGCTCATGAAGCTGCGCACCCGCAAGCGGCGGCACGAACGGCCGATCGACGAACTGATGCCGAAGTTCCTCGCCGACGAGTACGAACATCAGGCCGATCCACCCGCCCCGTGGACGGTTCGTGTGGACGATGAGGCGGCGACGCGAGAGTTGCGCGGACTCGTGCGGGCCGCCATCGATCGATTGCCACAGAATTACCGTACCGTCCTGCTGTTACGAGACATCGAAGGTTTGGATACCGAGGAGGTGGCTCGTACCCTCGGCACCAACGCAGCCGTCGTGAAGACTCGACTGCACCGCGCGCGGCAGGCGCTGCGCGAGATACTCGATCCCCACTTGCGAGGCAGCGTATGACCTGCCGCGAATTCATCGACTTCCTGCACGACTACGACGCGGGCGGCCTGCCTGACGCCGAGCGGGCCGTTTTCGACGAACATCTCTCGCTCTGTCCGAACTGTCAGGTCTACCTACGCACCTACCGCCAGGCCGTGCAACTCGGCAAAGAGGCTTTCACGCCAGACGACCGGACACTGCCGGCCGACGTGCCGGACGAACTCGTTAACGCCATTCTCGCTGCATTCCATTCCCGCGAACGCTTGTAACCTTTATCGGACACCGGCATCGAACACGTCATGCCCGTGGACGTCGCCACTGTGCGGCGGCGGGTGGCATCAAACACAAGAGCGGAGTGAATCTCATGCGTCATTTCGTGCGCGCTTTGGCGGCGTCGGCGTTGGTGGCCGTCGTGTGCGTCGCGGTCGTCGGCTGCTCGTCGGAGTCGGCGCCCAAGGCCGGCGACAAGATGGGCGGCAAAATGGACGACAAAATGGGTGGCGACAAGATGGGCGGAAAGTTGGGCGACAAGATGGGGCACTGAGTCGGATGTTGGGCGACGCTTCACCGAAGCGTGAGGCGTCGCCGTCCCCAGGAGTCTTCGATGCGACTCGAAGCGAAACACCCGCGCTTGATCCGCTATACCCACTGGGTCAACGTACCGGTCCTGTTCTTGATGATCTGGAGCGGGCTGTTGATCTACTGGGCACACGACGCCCATGAGATCAGGTTCGGCGCCACGGTTCTGTTCCACTTCTTCCCCGAAGGTTTCTACACGACGCTTGGCCTCGGTGGACGGCTCGCCGAGGGGATGGCGTGGCATTTCGCCCTGATGTGGGTGTTCCTCGCCAACGGCCTACTCTACGTCGGCTACACGGCGATCTCGGGCGAGTGGCGGCACCTGCTGCCAAACCGCCGTACGACGCGCGAAGCGTGGCACGTCGTCCTGCACGACCTCGGCTGGCGCAAAGAACCGTTGCTGCCCGCGAAGTTCAACGCCGCCCAACGGATCGCCTACACGGGCGTCATCCTAATGGGGGCCGGGTCGGTCGTTACCGGGCTGGCGATCTACAAGCCGACTCAGTTCGCCTGGCTGGTGACACTGTGCGGTGGCTACCAGTGGGCACGGACTGTCCATTTTGCGCTGACGATCGGCTACGTCGCCTTTTTCGTCGCCCACATCGCTCAGGTGATTCGGGCCGGCTGGAATCCGTTCCGCGCGATGGTTATCGGCATCGAAGTCGTTAACGAACAGGAGCGGAGCCATGTTGCCGTCGGGTGAACTCACCGATCCGGCGGCCATCGCCGAGGTCGAGCGGCTGTCGCGCCGCGGATTCGCGATTGGAGGAGTGGCGGCAGCACTCGGTATGGCCGGGTTCACCGCACTGAAGTTCGGCCCGCAGGATGATGGCATTCCCTGGTTCTTGCGCCGCGTGTTACGGGCCAACGAGACGTTGGGCCGGGCAGCGTTCGGCAACCGCCTCGCACCCGAGTTTCCGCTTGAGCAGGCTGCCGAGCCGCGCGTCAACGGTCGTTATGGGTTGCTCGAAACGACCGATGCAACTTCGTGGAGAGTCCGTGTCGATTGGGCGAATCGCGGTTCGCGCGAGTTATCGGTCGGCGAGTGCCTGGCCGGATTGCCGCGTATCGAGATGGTGGCCGAGTTCAAATGCGTCGAGGGCTGGAGCGAGATCGTGCAGTGGGGAGGCGTCCGCTTCGCCGATTTCGCTGCGAAGCAGGGCCCGGCGGTGGGTTCGTACGAGTACGTGGGCATGATGTCGCGGGCGACACCGCCGAGCGGTCGCTACTACATCGGTCTCGACGCTGCCTCTGCGCTGCACCCCCAGACGCTATTGTGCAACGCGATGAACGGCAGACCGCTATCGGCAGCCCACGGCGGGCCGTTGCGGCTCGTCATCCCGGTGAAATACGGCGTGAAGAACATCAAACAGGTCAACGAGATCGTGTTCACGAACCGCCGACCCGCCGACTTCTGGGCCGAACGTGGCTACGACTGGTATCTGGGGTTATGAGGAAGTGCCAGCCGGAACGCAGTGCGGCGTTCAAGTTGTGAGTCACGCGAACGCCGCACTGGTCGCAATGTTAGATCAGCTTGGTCTTGCCCGGCACCGGTGTCGGGTCCACCGTCAGCTTTGTGTCCCAGGTCAGGTTTTTTGGGAACGTGTCGAGCTTCGAGTTCAGGGCGAACTCCCAGGTCACGGGTTTGCCCGTGTACGCGGACATGCGGCCCATGATGGCCGTCAGCGTACTCTCCGCGACCGTCTTCAGTTCGTTAATCGGCTTCGAGTCGCGGATCGCGGCGATCAGGTCGGAGTGTTCTTGCACGTACGGATCGACCGAGCGCCGATCCGCATCGCGGCTGAATACCTTACGGCCGCGGATCGTGTATGCGTTGGCCTGGCAGACGCCATTCGAGCCGACGATTGCCTCCGAGACATTGTTGGCCGTGCCCGGGATATGCCGACACGAACTGTACATGTGGACGCCGCCGTCGTATTCGTAATCGATCGAGAAATTGTCGAAGATCTGACCGACTTCGTTGGGGTCGCCGGCTGGTCGACTCGGGTTCTCGGGCGTGCGGCTGCCGATGCCGTCGCAGCGAATCGGGTGGCCCATCATCGCCCAGTTTGCCACGTCGAGATTGTGGATGTGCTGTTCGCAGATATGGTCGCCACAGGTCCAAAGGAAGTGATACCAGTTGTTGAGCTGATACGCGACATCCGTCATGCCGGGTTTGCGCTTGTGGAACCAAATTCCCTGGCCATTCCAGTACACCCGAAGTGCAGTGATCGTGCCGATATCACCATCGTGGATGCGCTTCATCGTCTCCAAGTAGCCGCGTTGGTGGCGACGTTGGGTACCGGCGACGATGTGCAAGCCTTTCTTGACCGCCTCCTCATTTGCAGCCAAGACCTTGCGCACGCCAGGACCATCCACGGCAACTGGTTTTTCGGTGAACAGCGACTTACCGGCGGCGACTGCCGCGGCGATATGGAGCGGGCGGAAGCCCGGCGGCGTCGTTAGGATGACGTAGTTCACCTCGGGGCAGTCGATCAACTTTTGGTACGCGTCGAGTCCAATGAAGACGCGGTCGTCGGTGATGTCGCCGCCGTTCCCGAATTCCTTGACGACGCGCTTCTCCGAGAACTCGTGATTGATCTTGTTGCGTAACTCCTTGACCGGGCCTTCGAACACGTCGGCGAGGGCGACAATTTTCACGCGCGCGGCCGAATTGAGTACGTTGTCGGCTGCGCCCGAACCGCGCCCACCGCAACCGATAACTCCGACGCGGATTTCGTCGCTCGTGCCTTGCGCGTGTGCGTTGAGTGCGGTACCGGCCGCCAGGATTGCGGCGGCGGACGCTGTGCCCTTCAGAAAGTCACGGCGGTCGCTGGAAACGGTGCTGTCCATCGAGTCAACTCCAAGGGGTAGGGTGTCGTTTCCCGGTTCGCAACGCGCTGCGGGAGGGTGGTCATTTGTCGTCGGTGTCGCGGCTCTTCCAATCGACCTGCGGCAAGTAGCCCTTGAGTGCGGGCAACTCGCTGACCGGCCGCACAACACGGAAGCCGACCCAATCGCAGTCCGTCATCCACCAAATGCTCTGCGGCCGCTGCGGATCGCGCTTCAGCCACGTCTTGTCCGACCCGCGGCGTGCGGCGCTGCGACACTTGGGTGCATCGTCGGCAAACGACCCGCCGCGGACGACGTGTGAATACTTGAACGCCGTCGGCTTGCGGAATGGGTTCAACAACTCCTTGCCCGCCGTTCCCTGATAGTCGTTCGGCGAGTAGTGGTCGAGGCACCACTCCGCAACGTTGCCGAGCATGTCGTGCAGGCCCCAAGCGTTCGGCGTCTTCTTGCCCGGTTCGTGAGTGTCCTCGTCGGAATTCTTGGCGTACCACTCGTGGTCGCCGAGTTTTGCAGTGTCGTCGCCCCACGGGTAGGCTGTCTTAGAGCCGGCCCGGCAGGCGTACTCCCACTCGGCCTCGGTCGCCAGCCGATACGTCTTACCGGTTTTGCGCGATAGCCAGACGCAGAACATCTGTGCCGCGTGATGCGTGATGCCCAGGCACGGCTTGCCCTCGCGGCCGTGCCCCCAAGTGTCGTCGGTATAGTGCGGTGTCGGTCGGGTGATAGCATCGGCCGTGATCACTGGCTCGTCGCGCCGCTTGTCGCCTTCGGGAATGCCTTCGTTCTTGTAGAACTGGTCGTAGTGGTCCCAAAGCACCTCGCACTTGCTCATCCAGAATCCGTTGGTGATGGTGACCTTGTGCTGCGGCCCCTCGTCGGGAGTCCGGCCCTTTTCGCTGTCGGGGCTGCCCATCACGAAACTGCCTGCCGGGATCGGTATCATGTCCAATGGGACCGCCGTTCCCGGTACGGCCTCAGCGTACGGTTTGAGGTTGGCCGGCGGCTCAGCTCGTGCCGGGCGGTGGTCCGGCAGCGTGGCCAACACGGCAAGTGTGAACACAATCAAAGTGGCGAGCGGACGACTCCACGAGCGCTGCATGATTCGTCGCGTCCTCGGTCGGTGGGAGGGTCGGCCCATGCGGGGCGGGGCGATCGCGTGCGGGTTACTATTCGTTGTAATCACCGTGGCACTGTGTGGCGACCCGCGATTGGAACGCTTCGAGTTCGCCGAGACGCTCATGGCGACGCGCTTCCGCGTCGTCCTGTACGCGCCGGACAAGCCTTCTGCCGAGCGAGCGGCGAAGGCGGCTTTTGCTCGGGCGGCCGAACTCGACGGCATCATGAGCGATTACAAGCCATCGAGCGAACTCATGCGGCTGTGCGCCAAAGCAGGTGGCGGCCCGGTGCCCGTGAGTTCGGACCTGTTTGCGGTTCTGGAGCGGTCGCAACACTTCGCGCGACTGACCGGAGGGGCGTTCGACGCGACAGTCGGGCCTGTCGTGCGCCTGTGGCGGCGGACTCGGCGAATGAAGGTATTGCCCGAACCGGCTGCACTCGCGGCGGCACGCGATCTCGTCGGCTTCGACAAACTGAGTCTCAATTCGTGCAACCGTACGGTCGCGTTGGCGAAGCCGGGCATGAAACTCGACCTCGGCGGCATCGCCAAGGGGTATGCGGCCGACGCAATGCAGGCAGTACTGCGCCAGCACGGCGTGACGCGGGCGCTGGTCGCCGCGGGCGGCGACATCGTGGTCACCGACGCACCACCCGATACGGTCGGCTGGCGCGTCGGCATCACGGCGCTCGGCGAGGAGGACAAGGCCGCGCCGACGCTCGTCCTGGCGAATGCGGCCGTCTCCACCTCCGGCGACGCGGAACAGTCAGTGGAAATTGCAGGCAAGCGGTATGCACACGTCGTCGATCCGAAGACCGGTTTAGGGCTTGGGGAGCGATTCCAAGTGACCGTCGTCGCCAAGAATGGCACGGCAAGCGACGCGTTGGCAACGGGACTGTCGGTAATGGGTGCAGAGCGAGGCTTGAAACTGGTTACAGCGCTCGATGGCGTGAGTGCCCGCTTCGTGTACCGCTCTGTGAAGGGACTGGAAACGCGCACGTCGCGGAACTTTCCGGGCCATTAGCACGACCGTTCGTTGAGCCCGACGCGTCAGCGAGGAAGGTTCGGTATCCTCTCTCGCTGGCGCGTTGGGCTCAGCAAATCACTCGGAAGTTACTTCCCCTTGCCGGCGATCTCGTCGGCGAGTTTTTCGGCGTCGTATACCTTCCGCAACGCCTCCATGATGCCGGCCGAGTGGACCGATACGGCTCGCGCCTGCACGTCCTCGTAGGCGAAGTCCAGAACGAGCGACTGGATGTTACCGTCGAAGATGATGCCGACCAATTCGCCGGCCGTGTTGATGACCGGGCTGCCCGAGTTACCGCCAATGATGTCGGCCGTCGAGACGAAGTTGAACGGCGTCGACATGTTGAGCCGGCTCTTCCGCTCATGCCAGCGCGGCGGTAGGTCGAATGGCGGACGGTCCTTGTGTTCCTCCGCTCGACGGTACAGTCCGGCGAAGTCGGTCAGTGCGGGGACGGATTTACCGTCTTCCACGTAGCCCTTCACCGGCCCGTACGACAACCGGAGCGTGAACGTCGCGTCGGGGTAGTTATTCGGCCCCTCGATGACGTACTTCGCTTTGGCGATCTGTGCATAGGCCTGCTCCTCGACCTCGCTCAGCGGCTCGATTTGCTTACGAAGGGCGCGTGCGCGGTCGTCAATCGATTTGATCAGGAGGATAATCGGGTCGTCGCTGGCGGCGATGGCCGACTTGCCGCCTTCCCAAAGTTTCTTGCGCACGTCCACGTCGCGGAGTTTCGTGCCCTGAATCAGTTCGGCCGCTCGGTCTCGCGGCGACTTACCGGCTAGGACTTTCTTGACGACCGAGTTGTCGGCACCGAGCTGTTCCGCGAGGTACGTCAAGGAGTCGGCTAGCTTCACCGTTTCGAAGTCTTCGTAGATCGGCTTCTTCGAGAATAGTTGGAATTGGAGCGACTCGAGCCGCGCGTCGCCGAACTCCTTGAGCCGTTCGCCGGACGGCTTCGGTCGTTCGTCGGCTCCGCGGACGAGGTTCCTGGCAATCGAGAACAGTTGCGTATTGAACGCGGTCCCGCCTTCGAGGAGGCCGTACTCCAGGCCGATCTCACGGTGCTTCGCGACGACTCCTGCGATCTTGTCCCATGCCCCCAGCGCGCCCTTCAGCTCCGGACGCTCAGCGATGGCCTTCTTGAGCTTGGCCTCGTCGGCGACCTTCTTGCCCATGATCGTCGGGTCCAACAGTCCGGCGAGGCCGCCGAGTCGGGCTTTCCGGCTGTTCTGAACGCCGAAGAGCGCATCCTTCGACCGCCGCGAGTTCTCCTCACTGCGCGCGCCCCAGGCCGTATAGACGACCTCCCGGCGATTGAGC
>CAZNSL010000195.1:8287-8580 GCA_964574975.1 uncultured Alcaligenaceae bacterium
AACACCACGTCGCGGATGTACACGAGTTCGGCAACGATGTTGAGCCGGTCAGTGCGGCCAGGGTGGCCCGAGACGAACGTTAGCTCGCCATCCTTGCACCCGGCCTTGCTCCAAGTCAGGTGGTGTTCCGGCTTGGCAGGGCGGTCGTTCTCGTAGGCGCGGAAGAAGCAGACGTCGAGGTCGTAGCGCGGGTATTCGAAGTTGTCCGGGTCGCCGCCGTAGAAGGCGATCTGCTTTTCGGGCGCGAACACGAGCCGCACATCGGTGTACTTCTTGTAACGGTACAGGTGGTA
>CAZNSL010000196.1:0-6362 GCA_964574975.1 uncultured Alcaligenaceae bacterium
ATGAGGGGGTACAGGCTCTGAGTCGCCTCCTCGACCGTCTCGTTGAACGCCTCGGTCGGCGAGTGGCCGTGGGCGCGCAACACCTCGTACTGCGCCAGCCACAAGCCGTAGATCGCGCCCATCAAGACACCGCGCTCGCCGGTCAGGTCGCTGAACACTTCCTTCTGGAACGTCGTCTCGAACAGGAAGCCGGAGCCGATGGCGATGCCGCACGCCTCGACGCGCTCGTGCGCTCGGCCCGTCGCGTCCTGGTGGACGGCGACGCTGGAGTTGATGCCCTTGCCTTCGAGGAAGTGTCGCCGCAGGGTGGTGCCGGAGCCTTTCGGCGCAACCAGGATCACGTCGATATCCGCCGGTGGCACGACGCCGGTCTGGTCGGCGTAGACGACCGAGAAGCCGTGCGAGAAGTAGAGCGCCTTGCCGGCCGTCAAGTGTGGTTTGAGCGCCGGCCACTGCTCCTTCTGCCCTGCGTCCGAGAGCAAATACTGCACGATTGTGCCGCGTTTTGCCGCATCTTCGAGCGAGAACAGCGTCGAACCCGCGACCCAGCCGTCCGACTCCGCGAGCGCCCAGCCCTTCGAGCCGGGGCGCAGGCCGACCACGACTTTCACGCCGTTGTCGCGCATGTTGAGCGACTGCCCGCGGCCCTGGACGCCGTAGCCGAGGACGGCAACCGTCTCGTCGCCGAGGACGCGGCGCAGCCGCTCCGGTGGGTAGTCCGACCGCTCGATGACCTGTTCTTTGGTGTCGCCAAACGTGATCGTCCGCATCGCGTGCCTCGCTGGGGCGGGTGTCCGAATGAAGTTGGTGTAGCGGCACGACGGCGCGCGGACAACCGCTGTTGGTCAGCGGCGCGGCGGCAGGTGTTTGAACAGTTCGGCGCAGGGGTAGGTGAACCCCGGTAACACGTCGTCGCCGTCCAACGTGTCGGCGGCCGTCAACCGCGTGGACCTGCGCTCCGCAGTGTAGACCGCGACGGTTCGGCGGCGCGGGTTGACCTCCCAGACGAGCCGGCTGCCCGATGCGAAATACTCGCGCCGCTTGCGGTCCATCTCAGCGCGGGTGTTGGACTCGGAGAGGATCTCGACGGCCAGGTCGGGCGCGAACGGCGCGACCTTCGGACGGCGCACGAGGAATTCGGCCCAGCGCGCGTTAGTCGTGAACGACACGTCGGGCATCCGCACGTTACCGAAGAGCATCCGCATCGGCGCTTGTGGGCCTAGCACCACGCCGAGGTCCCGGTCCTCAGCAAAGTCCAGCATCCGCGCCGCCAGGCGTAGTCCGATGCGGTCCTCCTCGACGCCCATGACTTTCTCCACGAGGGTGCGATCGACGAGTTCGCACAGGGCCGACTTGTCCTTCCGCTCGTTCTCGCGGATCAGGTCGCGCATCGTCGCCGTCCCCGGCGGCGGCTGCATCCGCACGCGGGCCGGGTCGATGCCGCCGAGGCGCTCGATAAGTTCGATGAACTCGGCCCCGATCGCCGGCGGAGAATTATTTTTCGCAGTGGCGGTCGGCATGGTCGTTCCTCGCAGTGTGGGCCATTCTACCCGGCACGGCTAACCCGCGTCGAGGCGAGCAGAGAGCACGGCCTCCGGTGAACGGCCGTCCGCCGACTCGTCACGGCCGCTACAACCCGCCCCGAAATCCGCTACCGAGCTTGACCTGCGTCTCTCGCGGTGGTGACATAGGCATGGTTAAGTGTATATTTGTACACTTATCTGCCACGGGATCGCCACCATGCCGCTCAACTACCTGTTCGTGGACATGAACTCCTACTTCGCCTCGGTCGAGCAACAGTTGCGGCCCGAATTGCGCGGCCGGCCGGTGGCCGTCGTGCCGGTCTGTGCCGAAACGACCTGCTGCATCGCCGCCAGTTACGAGGCCAAGGCGTTCGGCGTCAAGACCGGCACCCGCGTCAGCGACGCCCGGCAACTGTGCCCCGACCTATGCGTCGTCGAGGCCCGGCCAAAGCTCTATGTCGAGATGCACCACCGCATCAAGGACGCCGTCGATACGTGCATCCCCATCGACGCGGTCCTGTCCGTGGACGAGATGGTCTGCAAACTCCAGGGCCGCCAGCAGCGAGCCGACGGCGCGGTCGAACTCGGCCAACGCATCAAGCAAGCGATCTACGCCCGCGCCGGCGAAGCGATGCGCTGCTCGGTCGGCGTCGCGCCGAATCGGCTGATCGCCAAGGTGGCCGCCGACCTGCACAAGCCCGACGGTCTGACCGTCGTGCAAAAGGAGGAATTGCCCGACCGGCTGTTCGACTTGCCGGCGACCGATATCCCCGGCATCGGCCCGCGGATGGGTGCCCGCCTGCGGCGGATCGGCGTGACCGACGTGCGGGCGCTGTGCCGGCTGACGCACAAGGAGATGGCCCGGCTGTGGGGCAGCACGGTAGTCGGCGGTGGGATGTACCACAAGCTGCGCGGCGAGGACATGCCGGAACCGCGGACGCGCACGCATTCGATGGGCCACTCGCGGGTGTTGCCGCCGGAGCAGCGCAACGACGCATCGGCCTGGGCCGTCATGGTACGGCTGATCCACAAGGCGGCGGCCCGGCTGCGCGCGGGCGGCTACTGGGCCGGCAGCGTGTCGGTCCACGCGAGCTACCTGGGCCAGGCGGGCTGGGGCGCGCGGACGCGGGTCGAGGAGTGCCAGGACACGCTGACGGTGATCCGCGAGTGCGCCACGCTGTGGGAGCGCCGTCCGCCCGGCGGCAAGCTCTTGAAGGTCGGCATGGTGCTGGGGCACCTGGTGTCGGAGAAGAACCGAACGCCGTCGCTGTTCGAGCCGGACCGGAAACTGGTGCGGGTAGCGCAGGCGATGGACGCGATCAACCGCCGCTACGGCTTGGCCGGCGCGAGCTACGCGGGGATGCACGGCTTGCAGGACCAGTACACGACGCGGATCGCATTCAACCGCGTGCCGGACATCTCACTGGCGGACGCGTAAGAGGAATTAGCCACAGATGAACACAGTTGAACGCGGATGAGACAGAAACCGATCTGCTTCATCCGCGTTCAACTGTGTTCATCTGTGGCTAATTCCTCTCACACCCATGGCGGCGGCTGCTTGGCGAAGAACGCCTTCAGACCCTCGCGGCATTCCTCCGTCAGCCGCGGAGCCGCGCTCGCCTGCGCTGCCTCCTCGACCGGCATCGCCTGATGCGAGAACCGGCGCAACAACTCCTTCGTCGCCGCCAGCGCGTCCGGGCCGCCCTCGGCACACGACTTTGCCCACGCGTCGGCGACGACCCAGAGTTCGCCCGCTGGGACCACGGCGTTGACGAACCCGACGCGCAACGCCTCGGTGGCGTCGATCAACTCGCCGGTCAACAGCAGGTGCCGGGACGCCCGTTCGCCGACGTGGCGCATCAGGTGCGGCAGCACCATCGCTGCCACCAGCCCGCGCCGCACCTCCGGGTAGCCGAACTTCGCTTCCGGCACCGCGACCGCCAGATCGCACACCGACACCAGCCCCGCCCCACCGGCGACGGCCGCCCCGTTGACGGCCGCGATGATCGGCTTCGGCAACGAGTAAATCAGGTCGAACAGGCGCGACAGCGCCATCGCGTCGTTCCAGATCACGTTCCGATCCGCCTCGACGGTCTCCGACAGTTCGGTCAGGTCCATGCCGGCGCAGAAGGCTGGGCCAGCCCCGGTCAGCACGACGGAGCGTGCGGCCGCGTCGTCGCGGGCGCGCTCGAACGCCGCGGTCAGCGCTGCGATCAGCCCCCGGCTCAGCGCGTTGCGCTTGTCCGGGCGGTTCAGGGTGATGACGGCGGCCGGTGGCCGGTGCGCGTACGAGACGAGATCGCTCACGGCGTCTCCGCAAGGATGTGGTCGGGCACGTCGATGGGCATCTGTAGCAGAGCGAGTGCGAGCGTCTTGCCCTGCGTGTCGGAACGCAGCGAGCGGCTCGCGCCGCCTTGCAGGACATCGTGCAGGACGAAGTTGAGGGCGAAGAGGTTGGCCGCGTCGTAACGGACGACCTTGGACGGGTTGAGAGGGCGGAAGTAATCGAGGATGCGCTGGGCTGTCAGGTTCTGTCGCAGCCAGAAGAAGGCGGGTTTGGAGTAGGCAATGACGGCGACGTTGGCGTGGTTGCCCTTGTCGCCAGAACGGCCGTGGGCGAGACGTGCGAGCGGGACCGGCATCGGCGGCTCCACATGTGCATGGCGCAGGTCGGACGACTGACGATTGTATTCCGATCCGACCCACGTTCATCACGACAAGCAATTCCGAGCGGCCGGCGTAAGCCAGCTGAGGATTCGCAGAACTCAGCCGGCTCACGCCGGCCGCTCGGTGAAGCCGCCTCGACTAGAAGTTCAGCTCGCTGCGCAGGAACAACCCGTGCGATTGCACGTCGCCGTGCGAGGTACTGATCTTACCGACGTTCCACCACTGGTCGAACTGGTAGCCGGTCGTCACGCGGTAGCGACCGTTGGGGTGCGACAGCCAACTTGCGCCCAGTTGCAGCCCCAGGTACGGCACCCCCTGGTTGCCGTCGTGCTCTGCCGTGCCGACGCCGATGGGAGCGGCCGCGTCGCCGATGCGCTCGGCGAAGCGCTGCTGCACCCGACCGAGCATCTCCGCGAAGTCCACCCGGCCGAACAGGGCGAAGCCGGTGCCCGGCAATTCGCGAGTCACGTCGAGCGCCACCTGCGGGCCGGCCCCGAGAAAGTGGTTCGATGTCTGCTGACCCAGGAATAGTCCCGCCGACTGCGAGTCGAAGTAAACCGACGCCAGCCGGGCACCGACCTCCCAGCGCAGGCCCCAGAGCGCGCCGAGAGGGAACTCACCAGTCGTGTAATGGACCCCAACCTCGTTGATGTCGAGCCGGCTGAACAGCGAACTCTCGCCGAGCGGGTCGAGGCCGTCGACGACCTCGTGGCCGTCGGTGGACAGATTGCGGTAGGTGACGGCGAAGCCGCCCCAGCCGTTTGCCAGGCGGTAGCCAAGCGTCAGCTTTGGCGACAACGTGCCATCGAGATCGGCCCCCGGTAGACGAACCTCGTCGAGGAAGAACGGCGGTGTGAAGACGCTGGCGTGCAGACCATTGGCGACGTGCGGAGCGGCGAACACGAAGTCGAGGCCGAAGTAGACACCGGGCTTCGGCCCGGTCGGCATCGTGCAGAATACGGGTGGCTCGCCCGGCGGGGGCGGAATCTCGGACGGCGGAGGCGGCAGGGGTGCCGGCGACGCGACAGGCGGGGCGACCACGGGCGGTGGCGGGGCCGGCGGCTCCTGGGCTGCGGCCGCCGTCACACACAGGGCGACCCAGAGCGTCGGCGCGGCGCGCATCCTCGTCCCTCGCGGCGGGCGACGCGAACCGAGGGGGATACCGTTGTCCGAACGTCGATGCAAGACGAGAATGCCGGTACGCTGCGCCTCGACAGCGACGCAGCGTTCCCGGAGGAAATCGCCCGGCGGAAGGCAACGCAATCAGACGCTGCGGCCGTAGTACGGGATGACCCGGTGGAAGTCGACCTTGGTCACCAGGCCGTCGCCGTCCACGTCCTCCGCGGCGCTGGTGGTCAGGAACGCCTGCCGCATCTGGCCGATGTCCGTCGAGTTCACCGTAGCATCGCCGTTCACGTCGCCGGCAAGCACCGTCTGGCGGAACGCCGCAACGCCGTCGAGGAAGAACGTCAAGCGGTCGGCGTCCACCGGCGTTACCAAGGTCCACGTAGCGGTGCGGGTGCCGCGGTTGTAGGTGAAGCCGTTGAGGGCGTAGGTTCGGCCCTGGTTGCCGACGATCGACAGGTTCTGGCGGTAGATATCGACATCGGTGGCGAAGGTGAACGCGACCGCTCGGACGCCCAACCAGCCGACGCCACCGCCGTCGGTGACGGTCGCAGTACGGCTACCCCAGGTGAAGGTTGCCGCCACCGGCGGTGGTAGCGCGGCGGCGGCGACGGGGCCGATGTCGAACCGGCCGACTGGTCGTGGCGCGCCGGTGCGATCGTAGGTGAGGCCGTTGTCCACGCCGGCTCCGCCGAGCGGGCCGAGCAGACTCGGCGGCGAGGCGTTCGGGGGGGTCGTCGCCAGCAGGACCGCGCCGATGTCGCCGGACAGGTCGCTGAACGCTCCGCCGGAGAACTTGTAGGCGTTGTGACTGAAGCGCGAGTCGGCGGTCATGCCGAGCCAGCCGGCCTGCGTCCCGTCCCAAGCGAACAGTGTGTTTCGCGCCGAGAACAGCGGGCCAGCGCTGGAGCCGAACTCGTACAGGAAAGTCATGGAATTCTGATTGAGGTTGTAGGCCTCGAAACGGCAGTTCTCCAGCCGCAGGTTGACTTGCGACGTCCCGTTGAACCATGAGGAGCGGACGCCGAAGGCCTGGAGCGAGTCGCG
>CAZNSL010000196.1:6372-8576 GCA_964574975.1 uncultured Alcaligenaceae bacterium
GCATGTCGGCGCGGAAGGTGCCGTTGATCACCCAGGAGTTCAGGTTCCCGCTGATCAGGTACGGGTACGGGGCCACGCCAACCGGGGCGTCCAGGACGGTGCAGTTGATCCACGCGACATTGCCGTAGCCGACGCCGACGGCACCACCGATGTGTTCGTACGTCTCGCCGACGATGTAGGCGCGGACGCCTTCGAGGTTGACGGCCGGGGCGGCAAACAGTTCGATCGCGTTGGGGTTTTGCCAGGGGTTGTTGGGGTAACTGGTGCGGACGGAAATGCTCAGGGCCGGCGAACTCCCCTCGTTGTGCTGGTAGACGCCGCCGGAGAAGGTGAACCGGTCGCCCGGCTGCGCCTGCCAGTCGGCCGACGGTAGCGTGCCGGAAGTGACCTCGCAGTCGACCATGACGTATTCCTGCCCGCCGGTCAGCGAGAAGGAGACGAAGGTTGTAGTGCCGCCGGGGTTGCCGACGACCACGCGGTTGGTACACAGCCCGCCCTTGCAACGCAGGAACAGCGAGGCGTCCGCATCGACGGTTTGCCCGAACGAATGGTACCCGGTGTAGTAGAACTCCAGGTCGATGCCGACGAACTCGCAGAAGCCGCCGCCGATGCCGTTGACCTGCAACCCGTAGCCAGTTCCGTCGGGTACGATGCCCGCCCCATCGACGCGCAAATTCTCGATGCGGACGTTGTCGGCGTTGACCACCCAGCCGATGGTTGAGCCGGTCGCCTCGAACCCGCCGGGTACGAGGTTCGGGTCCACGCCGGGGCCGGCATTCAGGTAAAGCGTCGGCAACCCGCCCGATTGCGGATCGCTGCCGTTGGAATCGATCCAGAACGAGTAGTCGTAGCCGCCGACGTTGGCCGACGAGTTCTCCCGCTTGAACACCTGTCCGAGCGGGTTGGACGCTTGCCGCAGCCAGCCGATCCACTGGAACTCGATCCGCCGCCAGAGGTCGCCGGCCACGTGGGTCCAGCCGCTGGAATACTGGCGCGTGAAGTTGTTGAAGTACGCCTTGCCGGTCCCGTAGCTGTCCACGGTGACGTTCGGCCGGTTGACGTTCATGCCGCGATCCTCGCGCCACGTATCGCCTCCGCGGAACCGCAAGTGGATGTCGCCGAGCGACCGGGTGACGACATCCTGGGCCTTGGCCAGCGACCGCCACGGGTTCTGGATCGAGCCGTCGCCGTTGAAGTCGTCGCCGGCCTGGCTGAAGTAATACGTGGTGCCGCGCTCGGTCGGTACGTTGGCCAGTCGTCGGGCGACGAGGTTCTCCTGCCAGGTGAACCACTCGGCCGTACGCGGAGACGGAGGTTGGCCGACCAGGTTGGCGTAGGTCGGCGCGGTCGGCGGCTGGTAATCGACGACCAGGACCGGCCGGTGGTCGGCGTTAACCGCCTCGCGACTGGCGAATGCGAAGCCCGACATCTGTTCCTCGTTCGCCATCACCAAGCCGCGGTTGGTCGTGCCGTTGACCCAGCGCTGCACTTCCGCCGTCATGTCTGGGCCGCCGATCGTCTGGTAGCCGACCCCCGCGTTGGGCACGTAGCCGAGAGGCGGCTGGCTGGCCTCGATGCCGATCTGGATACCGTTCCCCCCAACCGGGAAGGAGTACCAGGTCGAAGTCGCCTCCGACCAGGAACTGGTCATGTGGAAGAAGGGCAACGCCCGGAAGGGGGTGGCCGGCGATTCGACCCACAGCCGCACGTTGGCGGATCGGATGGTCGATCCGGCCGGGATCTGGGCAACGCCGTCGAACTGGATCAGGCCCTGAACGCCGGGTTCGACGTGGATGAGCGGGTCCGATCCCGCCGGCGTACTCGAGCGGTAATCGAGGGTAGTGTCGGCGGTGGCCGGGAGGAACAGCAAGGCCGGCTGCGTGCGCGATTCCAGGCGTTCGAGGCGCAATCGCGGAAATCGGCGACGGCTGGACATATGGTAGACCTCTCGCAAGGTGTCGATTGCTTCCGTCCCGGGCGGGTCGGTGCGGCTGGTCGCATGCCGCGATGCGAGTGATGACGGGCCTATCGAGGGAATATACGGGGTGACCGGCGAACGTCACCGGTGCCACCTCCCGACTAGGCCGTATCCTAGTAGGATACGACATCGCCGTACGAGCCCGCTACTTATGCACATCCGAGACATCTTCGCGGCCCATCCCACGACTTTCAGCTTCGAGTTCTTCCCGCCGAAGACCGACGCG
>CAZNSL010000197.1:0-4130 GCA_964574975.1 uncultured Alcaligenaceae bacterium
AGCAGCCCGCGCTGGCGGAATGAACGGGAAAACGAAGTAAAAGTCTTGTAGGGTGGGACTCGCCAAGCTCGTCCCACCCTACAAGACTCGCTGGAGCGCAGCGGACAGTTAGAGACGCAGCAGCCCGCGCTGGCGGAATGAAGGAGAATTCGCCACGGATGAACACAGTTAAACACGGATGAATACAAGACATGGCTCTTGTATTCATCCGTGTTTATCTGTGTTCATCTGTGGCGAATTCTTCTTCCATTCACCTTGCCCGATTGGCCCTCTCCCGCGATACTGTTTTACCGACCCTCCCTCATCTCCGGAGACCGGCCGTGCCGACCCGCTTCGTCGTTTTTTCCCTCGCTCTGCTCGCGCCGGCCCTGCGGGCCGACGACCTCGCGACTGTCGCCGAGCGCACCCAGTACGCCGCCACTTCGCGCTACGACGACGTGATGGCCTTCTGCCGCGCGCTCGCCGCCAAGGCCCCGAACGTCGTTCGCCTCGCCGATCTCGGCACCAGCGGCGAGGGCCGTAAGTTGCCGCTCGTCATCCTCGCCGACCCGCCGGTCAGCACGCCGGACGAAGTTCCGGCGGGCAAGACCGTCGTCTTCGCCATGGCCAACCTCCACGCCGGCGAGGTGGACGGCAAGGAAGCGCTGATGATGCTGGCGCGCGACATCGCCACCGACCCGGCCAAGCCGCTCTTGAAAGACCTCGTCGTCTTGCTCGCGCCGATCTTCAACGCCGACGGCAACGAGAAGATCGACAAGGCCAACCGGCGCAGCCAGAACGGCCCGGCCGATGGTGTCGGCCGGCGGTACAACGCCGCCGGCCTCGACCTCAACCGCGACTTCGTCAAGCTCGAATCGCCCGAGGTCCGCGCCCTCGTCAAGCTCCTCAACCAGTGGGACCCGGCCGTGGTCATCGACTGCCACACGACCAACGGCTCGTACCACCGCTACACGCTCACCTACGACGGTCCGCGCCACCCGAACTGTAACCCGGAGATGCTCAAGGGCGTCCGCGACGCGATGCTGCCGGAAGTCGGCAAGCGGATGGAGAAGGCGACCGGCTACAAGAGCTTCTACTACGGCAACTACTCCGACGACCGGGCGATGTGGGAGACCTACGAGGCGTGGCCGCGCTACGGCGTGCAGTACTTCGGCCTGCGCAACCGCGTCGGCATTCTGTCGGAGTCGTACACCTACGCGCCGTTCAAGGACCGCACGCTGGCCACGCGAGCCTTCGTTCGCACCTGCTTCGAGTACGCCGCCGAGAAGAAAGCCGACATCAAGAAATGGTGCGCCGTTCCGAAGGACAAGCCGGCACTGGCCGTGCGTACCGAGCCGCGGCCGCTCGACGAACCGTTCGCGCTACTCGGCGTCGTCGAGGACGAGAAGAACGGCCGGCGCGTGCCCACCGACACGCCGAAGGAGTACAGCGTCCGCTACCTCGGCCGCACCGAGCCGGTCATGGGCCGCGTCACCGCCCGGCCCGCCGCGTACCTGTTCCCGGCGTCGTTCGCCAAAGCCGTCGAATGCTTGCAGCGTCACGGCATCAAGGTCGAGGAGTTGCGCGAGGACATCGACCTTGCCGTCGAGGTGTACCGCGTCGATAAGCTCTCGAAGGCCGACCGGGCGTTCCAGAAGCATAACCTCGTCGCGGTGCAGACGGCCCCGCGCACCGAGACGCGCCGCTTCAACGCTGGCACCATCCTGGTGCGCACCAACCAACCGCTCGGCACGCTGGCGGGCCTGCTGTTGGAGCCGACCGCGGAGGACGGGCTGACGACGTGGAACTTCTTCGACGACGGCCTCGCCGAAGGCCGCGACTTCCCGGTGGCTCGGCTGACGACGCCGACGCCCGTACTGTCCGGCGGCGTCCGGCCACTGGCCGAGGATCGCGGAGCGAAGAAGCGCATCACCGTCGCGGCCATCGACGGCACCGGTAGCTCGCCGAACTTGAGTGGCAACGCGACGAGCGTCGAGTGGCTCGACGATGACCACTTCCTCCAGACGAAGGACGGTCAGCAACTCAAGGTCCACGCCCGCACCGGCAAGTCGTCGCCGCTGCACCAGCCGAACCTCTTGTCGAAGTCGCTCGGCTCGCTGGCGACGTTTTCCGGCGGCGGCGGGGGCGGCCAGCGCTTCCGCCGCGGCGGTGGCGGCGGCGGCGGCCGCACCGACCCCAAACGCCTCGGCACACTGGTCGAACGCGAGAACGACTTTTACTACGGCCGCTACGACGGCACCCCGGCCGTGCGCCTGACCAAGTCGCCGGGCGCGAAGGAACTGGCCCGCTTCAGCCCCGACGGCAAGTTCGTCGCCTTCGTGAAGGCCGGCAACCTGTACGTCACCGATGTCGCCACCCAGACCGAGCGCGCCCTGACCTCCGACGGCGGCGGCGCGATCGCCAACGGCAAGGCCGACTGGGTGTACACCGAGGAAGTCTTCAACCGCAATCCCATCGCCTACTGGTGGAGCCCCGACTCGCGGGCGATCGCGTTCTTGCGCTTCGACGACACGCCGGTCCACAAGTTCGCCGTCGTCGATCACCTGCCCACTCGGCTCACCGTGGAGCAGGAGAGCTACCCGAAGGCCGGCGACCCGAACCCGAAGGTGACGTTGCACGTCGTCAGCGCCGCCGGCGGCGACGCGACCGCGGTGGACATGAGCAACTACTCGCCGGCCGCCTCCATCATTTGCCGCGTCGGCTGGACGCCCGACTCGGCGAACGTCGTCTTCTACGTCCAGAACCGGGCGCAGACCTGGCTGGACGTGTGCCGTGCCCCG
Organism: uncultured Alcaligenaceae bacterium; assembly: GCA_964574975.1. Classification (GTDB taxonomy): domain Bacteria; phylum Planctomycetota; class Planctomycetia; order Gemmatales; family Gemmataceae; genus JAXMAS01. The sequence continues at coordinate 2,781 of CAZNSL010000197.1, forward strand.
GCCAAGGGCGGCGAGACTAAGCGGCTGTTGCGCGATCAGACCGCCGCGTGGGTCGAGGACCTCGGCGAGCCACACGACTTGCCGGACGGCTCGTTCCTCCTGTCGAGCGAGCGCAGCGGCTGGAAGCACCTGTACCACTTCGGGGCCGATGGCCAACTGATCCGCGCTGTCACCAGTGGCCCGTGGGAGTGCCGCAAGCTCCAGCGCGTCAACGCGGGGGTGGGGGTGGCCTACGTCACCGGCACCGGCGACGGCTCGACCGGCGAGCACCTGTACCGCGTCCACCTCGACGGTAGCGGCAGCCCCGAACGGCTGACGCCGGCCGGCGGTGCGCACGCCATCGCCATGAACCCGTCCGGCACGCTGTTCGTCGACACGTTCAGCGATCCGGCGACGCCAACGAAGGTGATCCTGCGCGATGCCGACGGCAACGTTGTCCGCACGCTCGATACCAACCCCGTCTACTCGCGCGAAGAGTACGAATTCGGTTCCTACGAGCGGGTGAAGGTGCCGCTGCCGGACGGCTTCGTGCTGGAGGGCAGCCTCGTCAAGCCGCTCGGCTTCGATCCGGCGAAGAAGTACCCGGTGTGGGTGAAGACCTACGGCGGCCCGCACAGCCCGACGGTGCGCGACGACTGGGGCGGCGGCCACATCCGCGACCACGCCCTGGCGAGCATGGGCCTGGTCGTGTTCAACGTGGACCCACGCTCGGCCAGCGGCCAGGGGGCCGTGTCGGCGTGGGCGGCTTACCGCAAGCTCGGCGTGCCGGAGTGCAAGGACATGGAGGCGGCCGTGGACTGGCTGACTGCGAAGCATCCGTGGGCCGACGCCAAACGCGTGGGCCTGAGCGGCCACAGCTACGGCGGCTTCCTGACGGCGTTCTGCCTGACGCACTCGACGAAGTTCGCCGCCGGCATCGCCGGTGCGCCGGTGACCGACTGGCGGAACTACGACTCGATCTACACCGAACGCTACATGAACACGCCGCAGGAGAACCCCGACGGCTACGCCGCGTCGTCGGTCGTCAAGGCGGCGAAGAACCTACACGGCCGGCTCTTGCTGTTGCACGGCTTGCGCGACGACAACGTACACGTGCAGAACACGGTACAACTGGTTCACGAGTTGCAGCGTGCCGACAAGGACTTCGAGGTGATGATCTACCCGACGGCCCGGCACGGCATCGGCGGGAAACATTACCAGCGGCTGTGGGTAGAATTCGTCAGGAAGACGATGTTGCCGGAGAAATAACCCAGTGACGCCGTGAGCCGAGTCTGCGAGGCGAGTGCGAAGTGCCGTCGGCTTCGCGCACGCTGGGCGTGATACCGCGCCGGGTGAAGAGGGCCAGATGCC
>CAZNSL010000197.1:4140-8541 GCA_964574975.1 uncultured Alcaligenaceae bacterium
TCGGCTCCGCGCGCGCCTCGCAGACTCGGCTCGCGGCGTCACGGTGAAAGGACTTCCCATGCGTCGCCTGCGCCGCGTTGCGATCGCCGTCCTCGTCCTCGTCATCGCGGCGGTCGTGGGCGTCAAGTTCTGGCTCAACTCGGCCGCCGCCGCGAACTACGTCGCCGGCTGCGTCGCCGACCGAGCCGGCGCGCCCGTGACCATCGGCGACATCGATATCGGTTGGACTTCGTCGCACGCCGGTAACATCAACGTCGCCGGCTGGCTGACGCTCGCCTCGGCCGACATCGGTGTGTCGCTACCGCAGTTCGTCCGCGGCGATGAGTCGGGCGACATCGTCGTCGCGAATGCGGCCGCCACGCTGACCTTCGATGCCAACAACCATTTGACGACGCCGCTGCCGAAGCCGAAGACCGGCGGCGGTTCGCTGCCATACGTGCGGCTCGACGGTGGGTCGCTGACGCTGGCGTTCCCCGACCGCAAGGAGACTTTCCGCAACCTCCGCGGCGAGCTGCGCGAGCAGTCCGGCAAGGCGACCATCACCGGCACCGCCGACGACCCGGAGTGGGGACCGTGGACCATCGCCGGCGGCGCGACCGACGATGGCTTCACCCTGACGCTGACGACGCGCACCCCCGTCCACGTCACGCCGGCCCTGCTCAAGCGGGTGCCGTTCGTGAGGCCGTCGGTGTGGGAGGTAGTGTCGGCCGAGGGCGACACACCGGTCGAAGTCGTGCTGCGCTTCACCCCGAAGCAGCCCGTGCGCTACCGCGTGACGTTGCACCCGAAAGACACGCGGGTGTACGTCTCGACCATCGACCTGTACGCCGAGAAGGCAGTCGGCAAGGTCGTCATCGAGGACGGCGTGGTGACGCTCGACAGCGTGAGCGGCAAGGCGCTCGGCGGCAACCTGGCGGTCGATTCGACGATGGACTTCCGCGGCGACGGCTCGGCGATGACGTTTGCGGTGAAGGCAACCGACCTGATGATGCAGCACGTGCCGCAGCGCTGGCGAGTGCTGCGCCGTCAGGGCCGGCTGAACGGCACGGCCGACCTGACGGTGAACGTTCGCAACGGCGAGGCGACGACCAGCGGCGCGGGCTATGGGGAAGTGCGCCTGCTACCGTTGCTGCCGCCGCTCAAGATCCGCATGCGCGCCGACGACCACGGCTACGCATTCGACGTGGGCTTGTGACAGTTCTCGTAGGGTGGGACGAGCTTGGCGAGTCCCACCCTACGAGAGTTACGAACCCGAACCGGCCGCCAGGAGCGCCACCGGGAACGTCCGCAACACCTCGCTCAGCGGCAGGCCCGCAATGCCGTCGGCCTCGCGCACCGCCAACTCGGCCCCGGTGAGTACGTCGCGGTACGCTCGCCCGATCGCCTCGCGCGGCAGCACGAGCCAGGTGTCGCGCCAGGCGTGCCGGCCCAGCGGCCAGACGGCCGCCCCGCCCGTCAGTCCCACCGTGAGCCGCGGCACCACCACCAAGAACGACGCCTCGCCGTGCGCCCGCGCGAACGCCACGGCGTGCTTGCGACGCCGGCCGACGGTCCGAAGCGGACGGTAGTCGCCGCGGTCGAACAGTTCCTCGTGGGCCGCGCGGAACGCCAGCGTCCGATGCGTCACGTACAGTTTGACCCGCCCGTCGCCGCTCGACGCCAGGAGTTCGGCCGCCAATTCCGCCGATGGCTCGCGGCCCTTCAGGTCGGCCAGCAGCGCCCGCCGCTTCGCGTAGTCCACCGGCCGGCGGTTGTCCGGGTCCACCAGCGACAGGTCCCACAACTCACAGCCCTGGTAGATGTCGGGCACGCCGGGGGCGGTCAGCTTGAGGAGCGTCTGCGCCAGGCCGTTGACCTGGCCGAAGAACGCGACCCGCTTCTGGAGCGAGTCGAGGTCGCGGCGGAACGGGTCGTTCGGGTCGTCGCTCAACACCTGTTCGACGAACGCCTTCGTTGCCAATTCGTAGTCGGCGTTCGGATTGACCCAGCTCGTGTGGACCTCGGCCTCCTTGATGGCCTTGAGCATGTAGTTCGCCAGCCGTTCGCGGAACTGCGCGAACTCCTCCGCCGTCGGGTCGAACGGCCACGCGCCGAGCATCACCTGGTAGAACAGGTACTCGTCGTTACGGTCGGGAGCGAGTTCGCCCTTGACGATGCCCTTGCGGGCCGCGTTCGTGCGCGTCCAGCGCACGATTGCCTGCCGCCACTCCTCCGGCACCTCGCTCAGGACGTTGATGCGGGCGCGGGTGTCCTCGCCGCGCTTGGTGTCGTGCGTGGCCGTGCAGAGCATCGCGTGCGGCCAGCCGCGGCGCCGGGCCAGGTTGCGGCGGTGGAAGGTCGCCGGGCCGATGCCGAACTCGTCCGGCGTGCCGCCAACCTCGTTGAGCGACACCAGACGGTTGTAGACGTAGAACGCCGTATCCTCGACGCCCTTGGCCATCACCGGCCCGGTGACTTGCTGGAAGCGGCGCACGAAGTTGACCACGCCCGGCTGGTCCTCGGCCCGGTAGGTGCCGACGTTCTCCAACAAGAGCGTGTCGCGCAGGAAGTCGAAGATCGACGCGGCAATCCGCGGGTTGCGCCGCTTGGCCTCGGCGATCGCGGCTTCGACGTACGCCGCGTCGCGCGGCAGGACCGAACCGGGTGCAGCGATGTAGGTACGGTACACCGGCAGGAAGGCGATCACCTCGCGCAAGGCCCGCGTCAAGAGGTTGAGCGTGAAGTCGCGGTAGCGGCGGTTGCGATTGGCTAGCCGGTCGAGTTGGTACGCCAGCGAGTTCAACTCGCCGGCCATCGACGAGGTCATGACCACGCGCTTGCTGGCGGCGACCAGCGGGCCGAAGTCGTACTCCCGGCCGCAGAATTGACCGTAGATGCGGTCGAACGCCCGACGGTGCCGACGGTCCACGAACAGGCCGTTGACCGCGTTCAGAAAGTCGTAACCGACCGTGCCGGCCACGGCCCAGTCGGCCGGCAGCGGCTCGCCTTCCGCGAGTATTTTTTCGGCGACGACGTAGAGCGGCCACGCCGGCCGGCCGTCGCCGCCCGAGGCCGCGGTGAACCAGTCGTCGATCTTCGGCGCGCCGGGTGTGCGGGCGGCGAACGCCTCCTGCAACTGGCGGAAGTAGCCGACCGGATCGCGCAGGCCGTCGGGGTGGTCGATGCGCAGCCCGGTGGCTTTGCCCTCAGAGAGTAGCTTGAAGGCGACCGCGTGGGTGGCCTCGAACACCTCCGGCAACTCGACGCGGATGGCGGTCAGGTCGTTGATGTCGAAGAAGCGGCGGTAATTGATTTCTTCGCCAGCGACGCGCCAGAACGCCGGGCGATAGTTCTGCGCGTCGATCAGTTCGTGCATCGCCTCGAAGCTGTTGGGGTCGGCTGGGTCGCCGTTGAAGTCGGCGAGGGTGGCGGCGAGTTGGTCGCGGAACTCCTGGCAGTCCCGATGCAGGGCGGCGAGGCGGCGTTTGATGACCTCCTTCTCGCGGCGGCGTTCGGCGACTTTTTCCGGGTCGGTCTCGGTGCGCGGCGGCAGGTGGCCGATGGCGGTGAGAATGCTGAGGTATTCGAGGGCGCACGGCTCTTGCGGCCCGACGGCGTCGAGCAGTTGCTCGCGGCGACGGGCGAGGATCAGGCCGTAGGTCGCTGGGGCCACGGGCAGTGGCACGGACCCGGCGTGGAGGAGGAATCGACCGTCGTCGAAGGCGAGGTGGAACTTGCCCTTTTCCAGCAGGGTGCCGTACTGGTCTTCGAGGATCGGCAGCAGCACCTTGCCGGCCATCTCCGGCTTGACCGGGTGCCAGTCGATATCGAAGTGGCTGGCGTGGGCGCTGGCCGGGCCATTTTCGAGGACGTCGAACCACCAGCCGTTGGTCGGGTCGCCGATGCCCATGTGGTTGGGCACGGTGTCGAGGATCAGGCCGAGGCCGGCTTGCTGGAGGGCGGCGGAGAATACCTCGAACCCCTCGGCCCCACCGAGGTCGGCGGAGAGGTGGTTGTGGTCGGTGACGTCGTAGCCGTGAGTGCTACCGGGCCGGGCCTGGAGAATGGGCGAAGCGTAGGCGTCGCTGACGCCGAGGTTGGCGAGATAGTCGACGATTTGGGCGGCATCGCGGAAGGTGAAGGCGCGCGTCAGTTGCAGGCGGTACGTGGCGCGCGGCACGCGCCCGGCGGCGGGGGGAGGTGACGGGGTCATGTCGCGGCATTGTCGAGCAAACGGTGGGCCGAATCAAGGGGCCGCCAGTTCGAGATGGCCGCGGCACACTTCGCGGACGCGGCCGGCCCAGCGCAGAGCAGCCGACGCCTGGCGCTTGCTGGCGTTGTTTCCGGGGTAGCGCGTATCGACCGCGAGTATCCGTTCACGGGGTTGAAGCGTGAGTCGGCATCAGCGATGGCGGCGTGAGG
>CAZNSL010000198.1:0-8541 GCA_964574975.1 uncultured Alcaligenaceae bacterium
TCGGCATGTTCAGGTCTTCGGCGAAGGCGCGCGCCAGCGCCGTCTTGCCGGTGCCGGGCGGGCCGTAGAGCAGCCAGCCGCGCTTCCACGGAATGCCTTTCTCGCGGTACCACGTCTGGCTCTTGCGCCACAGTTCGATCTCACCGATCAGGTCCTTGATGCGGCGCGGGAAGATCAGGTTATCGATCGCCCGACCGTTGTGGTTGGGGGCCTTGCCGAGTTGGTCCGGCGTGTGGGCGAGCAGGCGGTAGTTGCCCTGCTGGTACCATGCCAGGCCGTTGGAACTTCCACCGTAGTCATCGTCGTCAGAGCCGCGGTCGGGGACGTAGTGGATGCGGAAGCGAGTCTTCGCCACCTCCTCGGCGTCGGCGACGCTCCAGGCCAGCGAGTTGCGCTTGGCGCACGCATCCATCAACACGCTCTCGACGTTGAGGGTACCGCGGAAAAACGTCAGCGTCGAATAGACTTTGGTCGCATTCGACGAGCCGCCCTCGCCGTTCCCCTTGGTCTTCTTCTCCTGGGAGTTGGCGAAGAAGAACGGGAACCAGCCGTTCCAGAAGATAACGGTGCGGTGCCCGAACAGTTCGTACGGCACCAGGCCGTAGCGGCCATCGCGCTGGTGTTCGTAGGCCGCGCCGTACATGCGGTCGTAAGTGCGCGAACGCGGGTACGTCTCGATCAGGTGACTGACGAGCGCGTCGTGGGCCGCCTCGGTCGGGACTTCGACTTGTTGCACGAACGTGTTGAAGCCGCGCCAGGCGATGGCTTTAATCTTGTCCCACATGCTGGCGATGATGCCGACGAGCGCGCCGCCGGCCATCAAATTCCAGGGGTTCATCGGGCTGTTCTCCTTCGCAAACGATCGCAACTGTACGACAACGACGACGTACGCCGCGTTCGGTGGGTTCGGTCCAAAGCGTCGCATTCTAATGAGGGAGTCAAGGGGTATAATCGCTGGAGTGCACCCAGTGTTGGACTCGCCGTAAGCCCTTGCGGTTGAGAATCCCTTGGAATTCCTGGGTCGGGTGGTGACCCCTGGGGTAGGCCCGCCCGGCTCGGGTGAATCGCCATCGGCGGGGTCGGCCCGGCGGGTGCCGAACCGCCCGCGGTCCTGGAATCGCTGTAACCCTATGGGGGCGGCATGATCCGGGCCTCGACAACACTGGGTGAACTCCAGGTATAATCGACATCGTGACTTAGACCGGGATGGGTCGCCCCGATACCGCAGGATTTCTGTCGTATGACCGACTATCCGACAGCCGAGGTCGTCCGGGCCGCTTGCCGTGCCGGACGCCTGACCACCCCGACGCCCGGCCTTGCGCCCGGTTACGTGCAGGCCAACCTGGTCGCCGTGCCGCGCGAATTGGCCTTCGACTTCCTCCTCTTCTGCACCCGCAACCCGAAACCCTGCCCACTTCTCGACGTGACTGAACCCGGTGACCCGGAGCCGAAGCTCGTGGCCCCGCACGCGGACCTGCGCACCGACTTGCCGGCCTACCGTGTCTGGCGGAACGGCGAATTGGCCGACGAGCCGGTCGACGCCACCCGCGCCTGGCGCGACGACCTCGTTACTTTCCTGCTCGGCTGTTCCTTCACCTTCGAGAATGCCCTGCTCGAAGCGGATGTGCCGGTGCGCCACATCGAACAGGGGCGCAACGTGCCGATGTACCGCACTACTATCCCCTGCAAGCCGGCCGGTGCCTTTGCCGGGCCGCTGGTCGTGTCGATGCGGCCGATGACGCCGGCCCAGGCCGTGACGGCCACGCGCGTCTGCGCGCGCTTTCCGCGCGCTCACGGGACGCCGGTCCACTTCGGCGACCCCGCGGCCATCGGCATTGCCGACATCGCCTGGCCCGACTTCGGCGATGCGGTGGACATCCACCCCGGCGAGGTGCCAGTGTTCTGGGCTTGTGGCGTGACGCCGCAGGCCGTCGTCATGGCCGCGAAGCCGGCCTACGCCGTGACGCACAAGCCGGGGCATATGTTCGTCACCGATTTGCGCGATGTGGACCTGGAAGGCGAGTGAACCCGCCTTGCCGCGGCAGCCGTACCTTGGGTAGACTGCCGCGTCCGGCAAGGAGGCCGCATGCCCGTCCGCATCGCCGTTACGACCGTGACTGCGTTCGCGCTGCTGGCCTGCGGCTGCGCCAAGCGGCCCGCGCCGCTGTCGGGCGTCACCGGTCTCGTCACCTTTCGCGGCATGCCATTGGCCAACGGTCTGATCGTCTTCACGCCCGACGCCGAGAGCGGCTGTCATGGGGGCTGCGCCTACGGTGAGATCGGCTCCGACGGGCGTTTCGTCCTGTTTACCGACGGCGCGCGCGGGGCGGCGGTCGGTTGGCACCGCGTCAGCGTCGCGGGGTTGGACGTGTACGGGCCGCGCCTGCCGTCGAAATTTCAGGACCCCAGCGCCTCCGGCCTGCGCGCAATCGTTGTCGCGGGTCAGGAGAACATCCTCGACTTCCGGTTGGAAGGTTCGTGATTTGGAATCTGAGATTTGAGACTCCAAATCTGGGTCGCGGTTGACGCCGCCGGTTGCGGTGGGGTACAACGTACTGCCCAACGCTCCCGAAGGTGACACGGATGTTGCACACTCGCACCGACCCGGCGCGGCCGCCCGCCGCCCGACTTTGCCGGGAGGCCGCGAACTGGCAGCCAGCCTGGCTCCAGTCGTTCGCCGACGACGGCCCCGTCGACGTGACCGTCTGCATTCCCAACTGGAATTGCCGCGAGTTGCTGCGCACCTGCCTCGAATCGCTGCACGATTTTCCCCAGGGCGTCCGACTGGAAACCGTCGTCGTCGACAACGGCTCGACCGACGGCGCGCCGGAGATGATCGCCCGCGACTTTCCGGAAGTGGTGCTGATCCGTAACGGACACAACGCGGGATTCTCGGCCGCCAACAACCAGGCGGCCGCCCGTGCCCGCGGTCGCTACCTGTTCTTCCTCAACAACGACACGGCCGTCCCCGCCGGCGCACTGCGAAAGCTGGTGCAGTTCGCCGACGCCCATCCGGAGTACGGCATGGTTGGCCCACGGCTGCGCGACCCGTCCGGGGCGTCGCAGATCAGCTACCGCCGCCAGCCGACAGTAGCAGCGCTTCTGCATCGTACGTCGCTGATCCGCTGGACGGGGCTGCTAAAGATCGCCTACCGTCGCTACCGGCGGCGCGACTTCGACCCGGAGGTGTGCCGCCCGGTCGAGACACTGATGGGCGCGGCCGTTCTGATACCGCGCGATGTGTTCTTCGGTTGTGGCGGCTGGGACGAAGGATTCGCCTTCGGCGGCGAGGACATCGACCTGAGTCTTCGCGTCGGTCGGGTGCGCCCGGTGGTGTATTACCCCGGTGCGGAGGTGACGCACCACGGTCGCGTCAGCTCGCGGCAGAACGCCGCGTTCGCCCAGCCGAACACGATGATCGGCTACGTCCGCATGTTGCGCAAGGGTGGCACGCCGCGGTCGGCCCTGTGGTTGTACAAGTTGGCCGTGACGGCCGACGCTCCGCTGTTGTGGGCGGCGAAAGCGATGCAGTGCGGTTGGCGTCGGTTGAGCGGCCGGCCGGAGAAAGCGGAGAAGAGCCGGCTGGCCATGGCCGGACTGGGCACGTTCCTAGCGCGCGACCTCGGCCGTTTTTGGCGGGCCTGAACCGCCCTCACGTCCCTTGTGCCAGTTCCAGCAGCGCGTCGGCGAACCCGATAATCTCATCGCGCTTCGTCACCCGGTCGCGCCATTCCGGCGGGATGCCGTCCTCCCCGTAGAAGGCACCTGCGATTTGGCCGTACACCGCACCGGTCGTGTCGGCATCGTCGCCGAGGTTGACGGCGAGGAGTGCGCCGGTGCGAAAATCACTGCCGCGATCGAAAGCCCACAGGGCCGCTTCGAGGCAGGCGACGACGTGCCCGCTGCCGCGGATTGCCGGTGGGTCCTTCGAGCGGAACGACCCGCCCGCAACCATGGTCACGCTGTCACACAGCGGTTCGTCGTCCCACAGCCCGTCGATTGGAACGTGTGGAGGGGTCAGCAACGCCGGCTTTGAAACGCCGGCCAGGGCAGAGTGTATCAGCCCGGCAAAATACCGGCACGCGTCGACGCACTCGATCGCCGCGTGCGTCGTCCGCGAGCTGTCGGCGGAACGGGCGACAGCAACGCGTGGGTCGGTGGCGAACGCCAGCGGGACCGGTGCGAGGCGCATCAGGCTGCCGTTGCCAGCAGACCGCGGGTCTGACGAACCGCAGTACGGCTCGCCCGTCTGGTGGAATCGGGTCAGAGCGCTGGCCGTCGTGGTACCGATGTCGAAGCAGGTGCCGGTGCTGGAATGGTGCCCGTGCCGCCACCAGCGGACGTAACGTCGCAACTGGTCCGCCGGGTCGAATCCGCGGCACTCGACCAGGCTCTCGGCCAGGCACAAGGCCATCGAGGTGTCGTCGGTCCACTGCCCCGGTGCGAGGCCAAACGGCCCGCCGCCAACTATGTCGCCGATTGGTGAAAACGAGCCGGGCGACCGGAATTCCAACGTCGTTCCAAGTGCGTCGCCGGCGGCGAGGCCGAGCATGGCTCCGCGGTAGCGCGAGCGCAGTTCCATGCCGCCGTTCTACACGGGTCGTTCCGGACTACAACAGGGTTGCCCCACGTCGGAGTCAATCCCCATGCGTTCCGTCATCCTTCTACTCGTGGCTGCGATACCTGCAAACGCCGTCGAACCCGACCGCGACATGCACCGCTTCTTGCGGGACCTGGTTGAGCAACGGGCGAGCGACGACCTGGCGGGATTTCAGACGCGGAAGGATTGGGACGCCAAGCGGCCCATGCTGCGTCGCCAACTGGCCGACATGCTCGGCCTCTGGCCGATGCCAAAGCGAACCGACCTCCAGGCGACTGTGACTGGCACGGTCGACGCCGGCGATTTCGCCGTCGAGAATCTGCACTTCCAGTCGCGGCCGGGGCTGTACGTCACCGCCAACTTCTACCGCCCCGTCAAGGTCGAGAAGCCGTTGCCGACCGTGCTGTACTTGTGCGGGCATGGAGCGACCAAGATCGACGGCGTCAGTTACGGCAATAAGGCGACGTACCAGCATCATGGAGCGTGGTTCGCCCGCCAAGGCTATTGTTGCCTCGTTCTCGACACGCTGCAACTCGGCGAGATCGAGGGCGACCACCACGGAACCTACCGCCTCGGCCAGTGGTGGTGGGTCAGTCGCGGTTACACTCCGGCCGGCGTCGAGGCGTGGAATGCGATCCGTGCCCTCGATTACCTCGCCACGCGGCCCGACGTGGATATGGCCAAGATCGGCGTCACAGGCCGCTCCGGCGGTGGGGCGTATACGTGGTGGCTGGCCGCCCTCGACGACCGGCCGGCGTGCCTGGTACCGGTCGCTGGTATCACGGACCTGACCAACCACGTCGTTGACGGTTGCGTCGAGGGACACTGCGACTGCATGTACCCGGTGAACCTCTACGGCTGGGACTTCGCCACGGTCGCTGCCCTCGTGGCCCCGCGACCGCTGCTCTTGGCGAACACGGACAAGGACAAGATCTTTCCGCTCGATGGCGTTGCCCGCATTCACGTCAAGGTCGCCAACATCTACAAGCTCACCGACGCATCCGACAAGCTCGGCCTCCTCATCACGGAAGGCCCGCACAAGGACACGCAGGACTTGCAAGTCCCCACGTTCCGCTGGATGAACCGCTGGCTCAAGGGGACCGAAGGACCAGTCACCCGCGTCGCCGACAAGCCGCTCGATCCGAAGCAACTCAAGGTCTTCGACACACTGCCGTCCGACCAGAAGAACACCACGATTCAGCAGTCATTCGTCCCCGCTGCTACGGTTGAGCAGCCCGCTAGCTTGGCCGCGTGGGATGCTCAGCGGGCGAAACTACTGGCCGGTCTTAGCGAGCGAGTCTTCCGCAATTGGCCTACGATGGGCGAGCGGCTCGACGTGTCCGTAGCGAAATCGCAGGAGTCGCACGGCCTACACCTGGATGTGATCGACTTCGTGACGGAAGACGGCGTACGTCTCCCGCTGCACATCGTCCGCGGTGCGAAGCACCCCAAGCCGTCGCTGGTCGTTTTGACGGCTGTCGATGCCGCTGGCTGGTCCAAGTGGCGAGCGGAGATGGCGGCGGCGTTCGACGACTTTTCCGGCGTCGAACCGGACTCGAAAGCACTGGAGGCGACCGCCAAGACGCTCAACAAGTTCGACTGGGCGTTCGCCACACTCAAACCGCGGGGCGTGGACTTGATAGCGGCGAAGCCCGACGACAAACGAGCGAGACACATCCGCCGCCGTTTCCTATTGCTCGGCCGCACGGTCGAAGATTGCCAGGTGTGGGACGTGCGACGAGCGCTTGCAGCGATCGCCGCACGCGAGGAGTACGCGGACGCCCGGAAGTGGCTGCAAGGCCACGGCCGCATGGCTGGCGTCGCGCTCTATGCGGGGCTGTTTGAGCCGCGCGTCGAGCGGTTCGATTTGCACGACCTACCGGCCAGTCACCGCGACGGGCCGCACTTCCTCGGCGTGCAGCGCGTCCTCGACGTGCCGCACGCCGTAGCGCTGGCCTTTCCGCGGAAGGTCATCCTCGACGGGGTCGATGCCAAGGCATGGGAGTTCCCGACTAGCGTGGCCAAGCTGTACGACGCGGCCAAGCCTCCGCTGCAATTGCGCTGAGGCGAGTCTTATGGCTTCGCGCGGGCTTTCGCTTTATCCTGTGCCCCCTTGAAGCCCTCGCGGAAGCCCTTGATGAACTCGTCGATCAGTGGCCGGGCCTCCTCGGCGGACAGCACCGACTTGACCGACACTCCGGACTTGGTCGGCCCGGCCGTCTCGACGCGCACGGTCTTCAACAAGGCCTTGACGAGGGCGGCGTCCGGCGTGACCGGCTTGGCCAGTTCGACTTCCCCTTTCGCCCGCTCGGCACGGAGGGTGGCGGCGAACGCCGCGGCGTCGGTCGGGTTGCTCAACCCGGCCCCGCCGTTGATGTAGATCGCTTCGCCGAAGTACGCCGAGAGCCGGAACGCCCCAACCCGCCGGATGCCCTTGACCTGCTTCTCGGCCGCGTCGGTCGTCCACATCGAGCGGTCGGCGAACCCGAAAGTCATGCTCATGTCGCGGTTGATCGACCCCATGACCGCGCGCAACGCCGGCGCATATCGCGCGGTGCGCTCGCCGGCCCGCTTGGCTGCCACGTTCTGGAGGGCTGCCTCGTTGAAGGCGTAAGCGATCGCGTCGCGGTCGAGCAGCGCCACCGCGAACTTCGTCTCCTTCTGGCGGAACGCGGCCGCCACTCCGGGCAGCGACGCCGGCTCGAAGAGTGGGTTCGCGGCGAACGCCTGCTGAAACGTCTCCGGCAGGTAGCTCCCTTGCAAGATGCCGACGTGCTGGCCTGTGAAGTCGTTGAACGCGAAATAGTAGATGCGCGTATCCTTCACGAGGTCGAGTTCGGCGTTCTTCTGACCGTCGGCGGCGAGGCTGTTGGTGATCTCGAGCACGGCCGGGCGGAGGACCGGCGACCGGGCCATTTGGTGGACGTTAACGTACGCGACCAACTTGGTGTCGTCGGGCAGACACTGCTCGGCCGGCACGCGCCGCACTGGGGCGCGGGGAAGCGACGGTGTGCCGACAGGGTTTGGTGGCCGCTCGACAACGAGCGGTGGCTTCGAGGCCAGCGACACCAGCACCGGTGGCTCGCCAATCAATTCGTCGATGCCGTGCGGCTCCTGTCGTGCTCCGCGGCCGACGAGTGCCTGTACGTCGCGGTTGACGCGCTTACGGACGTAGTTCGAAAGGGAGTACCAGGTCACGTCGTTATCGTCGTCGCGAGCCGCGCCCTTCAGCCCCTGGATGACGTGGTAAAAGAAGATGCCGTGTTTGTAGCGGTCGAGTTCGTACGCTCGCTGGCCGACGGCGCAACTGAAAAGTGCAGCGACGCCGCGAGGCGGCCGCGGCGCGCCGTCGCCGCTGACGCCGCGCGTACTGGTTGGGTCGTCGCGGCAGGCGTCCACGAGCATCAGCTTGACGCCGGCGTTCGACTGGTCCAATTCGTCGTAGAGTTGCTTGATCGACAGCAATGTCGCCTTCTGTTGGAGGAAGGGCTTCGCGCCGGTCGGGCAGAAGTAACTGTCCTTGTCGCCCTCGAACTTCAGGCCGTGGCCGGCCAGGCCGAGGAGGACGATGTCTCCTTTTCGGCACTTTGCCAGGGATGCGCCGAGCCGGGCGCGGATGTTGGCCAGCGTCGGTTTGAGGGCCGGCTGCTGCGACTGGGTCGTCATCAGTTCGACGACGTACCCACGTTCGCGGAGAACTTGCCCCAATTCGGTCGCGTCGCTCTCGGCATAAGCGAGTGGTTTGAGGTTCGGGTGGTCGTATTCGCCGACGCCAACCAAGACGGCGAAGCGCTTGCCGACCGGTTGCTGCGCGGCGGCGGTCCCGACGACGAACGCGGCGACGACGGCGATCGCGGCGAAACGCTTCACGGTCAGCACTCCGATCTCTCGTAGGGTGGGACGAGTGGAGCGAGTCCCACCGCGGATCGCCAGCGATTGCG
>CAZNSL010000199.1:0-2780 GCA_964574975.1 uncultured Alcaligenaceae bacterium
GTCAGCTACTTCACGAATTCCGGCAGCGAAGCCGACGAACTCGCGATCCTCATGTCGCGCGAGTATTCGAAGAACCACGACGTGATCGGCCTGCGCAACGGCTACCACGGCTGCACGCAACTCGTCATGGGGCTGATCGCGCAAAGCCCGTGGCGGTTCAAGTCGAACCCCGCGGTCAACATCAAGCACGCGATGCCGGCCTACTGCTACCGCTGCCCGTACGACCTCGAATACCCGAGCTGCGGCGTGAAGTGCGCCCACGACATCGAGAACGTCATCCGCTACGAGACTTCCGGCGAGGTCGCGTGCTTCATCGGCGAACCGATCCAGGGCGTCGGCGGTGCGGTGACGCCGCCGAAGGAGTACTTCCAGATCGTCTACGACATCGTGCGCAAGTACGGCGGCCTGTGCATCGCCGACGAGGTGCAGACCGCCTTCGGCCGGACGGGCGACCACTACTGGGGCTTCGAGAACTGGGGCGTGAAACCCGACATCGTGACGATGGCGAAGGGCCTCGGCAACGGCGTGCCGATCGCCGCGGCCGTCACCCGCCCGGAAATCTCGGCCACGTTGAAGAACAAGCTGCACTTCAACACCTTCGGCGGCAACCCGGTCAGCATGACGCAGGGGTTGGCAACGCTCGAAGTCATCGACGCCGAGAACATCCAGCAAAACGCCAAGGTGGTCGGCGGCTACCTCAAAGGCGAGCTCCTGGAGTTGCAGGAGAAGCACGCACTGATCGGCGAGGTCCGCGGCCTCGGCCTGATGCTCGGCGTCGAGTTGGTGCGCGACCGGACGACGAAGGAGCCGGCGAACGCCGAGACCGGCCGCGTGCTGGAGTTGTGCAAGGAGCGCGGCCTGTTGATCGGCAAGGGCGGCCTGTTCGGCAACACGCTGCGGATCAAGCCGCCGATGTGCCTCACCAAGGCCGACGTGGACTTTATGGCGGACTGCCTGGACGAGGTGTTCGGCATCGTGGCCGGGGGTTAGTCGAGGGTCAAAGTCCGGGTGGCGTAATCGACTGTTAACTTGTGGCCGCGTAACAACCCGGTGCCCAGGAGGGGGTATTGACCGTCGTTCGCAATGACCTCAAGCGAGCGCCATTCGCCGAACCAGTCGAGCTGCGCTCTGAAGGTATCGAGCTGGAGTTTCGACCCGTCGGCTAGTATTGCCGGAATGGCCGTGCCGACGGATAGCCCCAACGCTGCGATTCGTTGCCGCGATAATACCAAATCGCCGGTGAATCCCGTATCGACCCAAACGGTGACATCGGTCGAATCCGCGGCGTCCGGCGGTCGCAGCCGAACGATGAGTAGCGCGCGGAAGTCGGTGTCGACAGCGCCGGTCACATCATTCCCCCGAAGTGAACGGCGGCCCGATGTCCAACCCGGAGGACGCACGACCGGCGATCCGGGTGAACGGTCCGGCAGGCAGCTGCCGCTTCGCTCAGCGTCGGGCCGAGAAAATAGTCACCCGACTCGGGCTCGATAGCGACAAACGAGTGCATGTGCGTCGCTTCGAGTTGGGCCTTATACCGCTCTTCGTAGATGCGTTCCCCCCGCTCGATTAAGTCTCGGGTTTCCTGGGATACCATCGGTCCGTCTCCCATTAGAGATTAGGCACCGTCCATTCTACACGTGCTCCGGCGGTTGAATCTTTTCGACCCTGCCCTCGGTCAGCAGTGCCTGGTACTGGTTCCACGTCATCGGCGGCTTGCCCGTGTCGATCTCCTTCATGGTGATGCACTCCTCCACCGGGCACACCAGCGAACAAAGGTTACAGCCGACGCACACGTCCTTCTTGATGGTGAACTCGTTCGCCACGCCACCGGCGGCTCCGGCCTGCACCACCACGTCGCCGGAGCGATGCGGCGCGGCGTTCGCCACCGCGGCTGCCGGCACCTTCTCCCAGCGGATCGACTGGTGCGCTCCATCTTCGCAGGCGATGTAGCACAGGCCGCAGTGGATGCACTTCATTTGGTCGATCTCGGCCACGACCTTGTAATTCAAGTCGAGGTCGCCCCACGTCTTGATCCGCGGAGCCGACTTGCCGACGAAATCGCTCACCCGCTCGAAGCCCTTCGACCGCATCCAGTTCTCCAGGCCGCTCGCCAAATGCTCGACGATGCGGAAGCCGTAGTGCATCACGGCCGTGCAGACCTGCACGCTGCTGGCCCCGAGCAACAGGAACTCGACCGCGTCCTGCCACGCCTGGATGCCGCCGATGCCACTGATGGGAACCCTCACAGCCGGATCGTTCGCCAACTCCGACACCATGTTCAGCGCGATCGGCTTGACGGCCGGGCCGCAGTAGCCGCCGTGACTGCCGAGGCCGCGCACGGCTGGCTTCGGCGCGAACGTGTCCAGGTCCACGCCCACGATCGAGTTGACCGTGTTGATCAGCGACAGCGCATCGGCCCCGCCGCGCACGGCCGCCCGGCCGATGGCCGTGATGTCGCCGACGTTCGGCGTCAGCTTCACCATCACCGGAATCGTCGCGGCCTCCTTCACCCATTCGGTGATCGTGCAGGTGTAGTCGGGCACCTGCCCGACAGCCGACCCCATGCCGCGCTCGCTCATGCCGTGCGGGCAGCCGAAGTTCAGTTCGATGCCGTCGGCCCCGGCATCCTGCGTGCGCTTGGTGATCTCGTGCCAGGCGTTGCGGTTCGACTCGACCATCAGCGACACCCAGAGGGCGTGCTTCGGGTACGCCTTCTTCACGCGCGCAATCTCGCGCAGGTTGTCGTCGAGGGTGCGGTCGGTGATGAGTTCGATGTTGTT
>CAZNSL010000199.1:2790-8536 GCA_964574975.1 uncultured Alcaligenaceae bacterium
TTCGGCCATCGTAGTCGAGACCGCCGTAGCGCGACGAAACGTTGACGATCGGCTCGAAGCCGAGGGTCTTCCAGACGGCGCCGCCCCAGCCGGCGTCGAAGGCGCGGCGGACCTGGTACTCGGAGTTGGTCGGCGGGGCGCTGGCGAGCCAAAAGGGGTTCGGGGCGCTGACGCCGCAGAAGGTGATTGAAAGATCCGGCACGACACGCCTCCAAAGACATTCACCACAGAGTCACAGAGGACACAGAGAAGACAGAAGAAGGGAATTAAGTCCTGTGTCCTCTCTGTGTCCTCTGTGACTCTGTGGTGAACATTTCTTCGATCCCCCACGCGGCCAGTTTGCCGTCCTGCACCGCGTCGACCACCTCGCCGCCGCCGCGGATGCAGTCGCCGCCGGCGAACAGCTTCGGCACGCTGGTCGCCCCGGTGCGGCGGTCCACCTCGACCTTGCCGCCGTCGAGCGTCAGGCCCGGTAGCGCCCGCAGCAGGTCCAACAGCGGCTCCTGGCCGAGCGCCTTCACCACCATGTCGGCCGCGATGACGAACTCGCTGCCGGGGATCGGCTCCAGTTGCCCGCGGGTGCGCACGAACTCGACGCCGGCCGCCCGGCCATCTCGCTCCACGATCCGCACCGGCTGGGCGTACCACTCGAAGCGCACGCCGTCGGCTTTGGCCAGGCCGTACTCGTAGGCAAACGCCGGCATCGCGTCCTCGCCGCGACGGTAGGCGATCGTCACCGTGTCGGCCCCGAGGCGCGTCGCGGCGGTGGCCACGTCGATGGCTGTGTTGCCTGCGCCGATGACGAGAACGTGTCGGCCAACTTCGCACTGGTCGAACGACTTCGTATGTGTTTGGTCGATGAACGCCAGCGCCTCCCAAACGCCCGGCAGCGATTCTCCGGGGATGCGAAGCGGCAGCGTATGCCCAAGCCCCACGCCCAGGAAGACCGCATCGTACTCGCCTAACAGTTTCGCGATCCCGTCTGCGGTCATCGGACTGTTGAGCCGTAGGTCGATCCCGATCTTCTTCACGCGCTCGACTTCGCTGAGGCCGAATTCGGTCGTGATCTTGTATGCGGCGATGCCGAGTGTATTAAGGCCGCCGGCCACGGCGCGAGCCTCGAAGACAGTAACGGCGTGGCCGCGCTTGCGCAGTTCGTGAGCGCAGGTTAGCCCAGCCGGGCCGGCACCGACGATGGCGACTCGCTTGCCAGTCGCAGTCGCGGCCTTGTAGAAGTCGGCGGCCGCATCTCCGGCGACATCGCAAGCGTGCCGCTGGAGTCGGCCGATTTGCACGGGCGAGTTCAGGAGCGTGTTATCGACGCACGCGCCTTCGCAGAGGACCTCGGTCGGGCAGGCGCGGGCGCAGGAACCGCCGAAGATGTTGGCGTCGAGGATGGTGCGGGCGGCCCCGAGGTCGTCGGCGTGCAGAATTTGCCGGATGAACCGCGGCACGTCGATGTGGGTCGGGCAGGCGCGGGTGCAGGGGGCGTCGAAGCAGAACAGGCAGCGAGCCGCCTCGGCGCGGGCTTCGGCGACGGAGAACGCCGGCGGCACGTCGGTGAAGCGGCGGGTGAGGACTTCGAGACTGTAACGCTCGCCGGCCTTCATCGGGAAGCTCCGGAAGAATTAGCCACAGATGAACACAGATGAACGCGGATAATGCAGATCGAGCGACCTACATGCGTAGGCGCTTGACCTCAACACGTGGCTTACCGAAGTTCATCAGAAGGCAGATCGGGAGACCAGTCCCCTTCAAATAATTCAGGCATTGGGCTTGGTGAATGTCGGCCGTTCGGTCAACGGCCTTCAGCTCAACAATAACCGTCCGTTCGATGATGAGGTCGGCAAAGTAGTCACCGACGACTACTCCTTCGTAGAACACGGGAATCGCGTGCTGCTGGTCGACGTACAGGCCACGGCGTTCGAGTTCGATCTTCAACGCATTCTCGTACACCTTCTCCAAGTACCCACAACCGAGAACGTTGGATACTTGAAATGCCGCGCCGATCACCTTCTCGGTGAGCGCGTTGAGACGAATATCATCATTGTCTTTATCCGTGTTCATCTGTGTTCATCTGTGGCTAATTGTCTTGGGAGCCACTTGCCCCAGCCGTCTTCCGCAACGCACTTGTAGTCCGCCACGAGTTGTTTGCCGCGGCAGAACGTGTGCTGCGCGAAGCCGGCCAGTTCCCTGCCCTGGAACGGATTCCAATCGGCCCCGCCCTCCATCGTCGCGTGATCGACCACCAGCTTCTTCTGCGGGTCGATGACCGTCACGTCCGCGTCGCTGCCGGCCGCCAGCACGCCCTTCTGCGGGTATAGGCCCATCACCTTCGCCGGGTTCGTGCAGCACTTCTCGACGAAGCGCTCCAGTGGCAACCGGCCACCCAGGACGCCCTGCGTGTACACCAGCGGCAACAGCGTCTCCAACCCCGGCAAGCCCATCGGAATCTTCGTCCAGTCGCCGTTCCAGCGGGCTTTTTGCTCCTTCGTGAACGTGCAGGTGTCCGTCGAAATGACGCACACTTCGCCGTCGTTGACGCCCTTCCACAGGCGTTCGATGTCTTGCCGCTTCTTGACCTGCGGGCAGCACGCGAATAGGTGGCCGTCGGGCCGGGCGAAGACGGAATCGTCGAGTACGAGGTACTGCACGCACGTCTCGGCGTACACGTCCACGCCGCGCGCCCGCGCCGCCTTGATGATGTCCGCACCCTCGCCGGTGGACATGTGGACGACATACAGCCGGCCGCCAGTGACCTCCGCCCACGTGACGACCCGCTGAATCGCCTCGGCCTCGATGTAGTTCGGCCGGGTGACCGCGTGCAGCGTCGCGCCGTGTTTCGCCATCAACTCCGGCGTGTGGTAGCGCGAAATCAACTCGTCGAGCACGCGGGCACTCTCGCAGTGGACGAGCAACATGCCGCCGAGCTTCTTGCAGCTTTCGAGGGCGTTGAAGAGGGCGCGGTCGTCGGACTGCCAGCCCTCGGCCGCGTAGATCATGAACTCCTTGAACGTCGGGCAGCCCTTCGCCACCATCGCCGGCATTTCGGGGCCGTGGCGATCCCAGTTGGTGATCGCCATATGGAAGGCGTAGTCGATGCACGCTTTCGGCTTCGCCCGTTCGAGCCAGGCGTGGTAGGCGTCGTCGAGCGACTGGCCGTTGCCGGGAATGGCGAAGTCGATGACGGTCGTGACGCCGCCGCGAGCCGCGGCCCGGGTGCCGGTGCGCCAGTCGTCGGCCGACACCGTCCCGCAGAACGGCAGCTCCAGGTGAACGTGGACATCGACGCCGCCGGGCAGGACGTATTTGCCGGCGGCGTCGAGCGTCTTCTTGGCGTCGCCGAGGTTGGTGCCGACGGCGGCGATGCGCTCGCCCCGAATGGCGATGTCGGCCTTTTCGGTGCCGGTCGCGCTAACGACGGTGCCGTTGGCGATGATCAGGTCGTAGGACATGGGTGGTTCCCCCGGGGCGGCGGTAGCAACCATGCTACCCTACTCCGGGGCGAGTTCAAGCATTCGGAGCGTACCATGCGCCGCACGTCTCTCGCCGTCGCGTTGATCGCGATCGCATTTTCCGCCGCCGATCCCCCGCGGCTGCCGCGCGACAACCTGCTGCTGCGTCGCGGGGCGGACGGCCGACCTGTCGCCGTGACGACGACCGCGGAGTGGGCCGACCGCCGGGCCGAGATCATCCGCGGCATGGAGGCCGTCATGGGTCGGCTGCCGGGCGACGCGAAACGCTGCCCACTCGACGTGCGAATCGAGAACGAAGTCGATTGCGGTTCCTACGTCCGCCGGCTCGTCACGTATGCGTCCGAACCCGGTTCGCGCGTGCCGGCGTACCTGCTCGTGCCCAAGGACGCGCTCGCCGGCCGGCGCAAGGCCCGCGCGGTCCTGTGCCTGCACCCGACGGACGACAAGGTCGGTCACGGCGTCGTCGTCGGCCTGGGCGGCAAGGAGAACCGGGCCTACGCCAACGAACTCGCCGAGCGCGGCTACGTCGCGCTCGCGCCGAACTACCCGATCCTCGCCAAGTACCGGCCCGATGTGAAAGCCCTCGGCTGGGAGAGCGGCACGCTCAAGGCCGTCTGGGACAACGTGCGCGGCCTGGACCTGTTGGCGTCGCTGCCGTTCGTAGACGCTCGCGGCTTCGGCGCGATCGGTCACTCGCTCGGCGGCCACAACGCCGTCTTCACCGCCGCGTTCGACGAGCGCATCAAAGCCGTCGTGTCGTGCTGCGGGCTGGATTCGTTCGTCGATTACTACGGCGGCCGCGACGACCAGTGGCGTGCCGAGAAGGGCTGGTGCCAGACGCGCTACATGCCGAAGTTGGCGAACTACCGCGGCCGGCTCGACGATATCCCGTTCGACTTTTCCGAGGTCATCGCGGTCCTGGCCCCGCGGCACGTGCTGATCGTGGCTCCGACCAAGGACTCGAACTTCCGCGCCGACAGTGTGGATCGCATCGCCGCGGCGGCCCGGCCGGTGTTCGCGCTGTTCGGGCACGGCGAGCGCTTGCGCGTCGAACACCCCGACTGCAGCCACGACTTCCCGCCGGCGATGCGCGAGGCGGCGTATAAACTCTTCGACGCCACGCTCCGCAACGGTTAGCGACGCTTCGCAGAAGCGTTCTTCGGGAGACCGCCATGCCGTTCATCGACATCGACGCCGTGCCGCGGTTGAATCCGTTCCCCGGCTTCCACCTGCGCACGCCGCACGGCCAGAACATCATGCTCTCGTACGTCGAGATCGACGCCGGCGCGACGGTGCCGATGCACAGCCACCCGCACGAGCAGGCCGGCGTCGTGCTGTCGGGTCGGTTGCAGTTGACCATCGGCGACGAGACGCGGGTCTTGGAGCCGGGCCAGATGTACATCGCCCCGTCGGGCGTGCCGCACAGCGCCACGGCCGTCGGCGGGCCGGCGGTCGTGGTGGATATCTTCAGCCCGATCCGCGAGGACTACGCGGCGATGACGAACGCGTACGTTCCCACCGGCGAGACGAGCGGCTAAGCGGCACGGCTCACAGGAGTTTGCGAAATTCGTCGTTGGTCAACCCGGCATCGCGGACGATGTTGCCCATCGTGATCGCGTTGACCGGGTTGCTCCGCGGCACCGTCAACACGCGGGTGCCGTCAGTCAGGATGACGTGTCGGCTCTGGCGGGCCACGGCGAAGCCCGCCTTCTGAAGCGCACGGATCGCGTCCTGATGGTTGACTCCGGGCAACCGGGGCACGGCTATACCTCAATTTCGGTCTGCCGTGCGCCGGACGACCGAGCCAATTCTTCCACGACTTCGCGGTACTCGCGAATGGCATCCGCGATGTTCGTGAGGGCTTCGGCTTCCGTGTCGCCCTGCGAGTGGCAACCGGGTAACCCAGGAACGGAGGCGGCGAAGCCCTCGTCGGATTCTTCGATTACGACCGTGTATTTCATCGGGCCTCCTCGCTACGCTTCACGACTTATCATACCCCGGCCACCCACACCCCGCCACGCCGCGTGGCGGCGCGGGCTGCGGCCGACTACAACGGCTCCCGCCCCCCGCCGCTCCCCGGAGGTCGTCGTGATGTACGTCCTGGCCCTCGACGAGGGCACCACCAGCGCCCGCGCCATCGTCTTCGACGCCGACGGCAACGTCCGAGCCGTCGCCCAAAAGGAGTTCGCCCAGCACTTCCCGCAGCCCGGCTGGGTCGAACACGACGCCGAGGAAATCTGGTCCGCCCAGGCCGGCGTCGCCATCGAGGC
>CAZNSL010000200.1:0-3952 GCA_964574975.1 uncultured Alcaligenaceae bacterium
ACTTTCTGGGCCCTTCCGTGGGCCCATACTCGATACCAAACGGCCCCGAAAGGTGCCATTTGTGCGAGGTGTTCAGAGACGTAAAGCCAATATTCGCAGTATTTTGCGGCAAATCGATGGTGCAGGCGCTGTCATCCTCGAAAGGGCTAACCGCGGGAAACCGCGGCTCGCAAAGCTTCAGACCTAAAGGCCGCAAGGCCCAAGGTGGCTGAGCCGCCGAAGGGGTGGCATGGGGCGATATGCACCGTCCATCCCGCGATGTTGGCTACCCCAAACGGCCAACGTCGTCCCGACCCGGAGCCGCAGCGACCGTTGCGGTAGTTTCTGGCCCGTTCCGGTCGAAGACCTCCGCGCGAGGCGAATGGTTCCGTTTGGTCCCATTCCCTCACTGCGGAGGTTCTTTTTTGGAACAGTGGATCGCAATTACCGCCTCACCGATCGTCGGGGCGCACGTCACGCCGCTTCGCCGCCCAGTTTCATCTGTTCCCATTGCTCCGGCTTGAACAGCACCTCGCGGGCCTGGCTGCCGTTGTACGCCCCAACGATTCCGTCCTCGGCCATGTAGTCGATGAGCCGTGCCGCTCGACCGTACCCGATGCCGAGCGCTCGCTGCAACAGCGACGTGCTGCCCCGGCCTTCGCGTACGACGATCTCGATGGCCTGTTCGTACATCTCATCGCGAGCCCGCAGCCGTTCCATCAGGCCGCTGGGGCCGTCCGGGCCACCGGCACCGAGCGTCACAAGTTCCTGCGAAAACTCCGGTTCTGCCTCGATGTGCGACACGACCCGGCTGATCTCCTCGTCGCTAGCGTAGCTGCCCTGGGCACGCACAATCTGGCTGGTGCCCGGCTGGAGGAACAACATGTCGCCTTTGCCGAGCAGCTTGTCCGCACCCATCTCGTCGAGGACGACGCGGCTGTCGGTGCGGCTCGTCACCTGGAAGCAAATGCGGGCCGGCAAGTTCGACTTGATGAGTCCCGTCACGATGTCCACGGTCGGTTTCTGCGTCGCCAGGATCAGGTGGATGCCGGCCGCGCGCGACTTCTGAGCGAGCCGGATGATGTGTTCCTCCACGTCCTTCTTGAACTTCATCATCAGATCGCCGAATTCGTCGATGACGATGACGATGTACGGCATCGGGAACACCAGCCGCTTGCGGTCCTCCTCGTCGCCCGGCTGAACGCGGCGGTGAATCTCGGTCGGCGTCAGCTCGTTGTATCCCGCGATACCGCGCACTCGCGCCCGCTTCAAGAGGTCGTAACGTTCGTCCATCTTGTCGACGGCCCACGCGAGGATGGCCTCGGCCTTCTTCATGTCCGTGACGACTGGGTGCATCAGGTGCGGAATCTTGCCGTACTCGCTCAGTTCGAGCATCTTCGGGTCGATCAGGATCAGCTTGCACTCCTCCGGTGTGCGCGTCATGAGCAGGCTGAGGATCACAGAGTTGAGGCAGACCGACTTGCCGGTGCCGGTACGGCCGGCGATCAAGAGGTGTGGCATGTCGGCGAGGTCGTGGACGAGCGGCC
The DNA here is from genome assembly GCA_964574975.1 of uncultured Alcaligenaceae bacterium. Classification (GTDB taxonomy): domain Bacteria; phylum Planctomycetota; class Planctomycetia; order Gemmatales; family Gemmataceae; genus JAXMAS01. Next base: position 1,527 of record CAZNSL010000200.1, read on the forward strand.
GACCTTCGGTGTCCTTACCGATGTAGAGCGGTAGCTTCGCCTTCGATGCCCGCGATGGGCCGGCAAGTAGCAACTCCTTGATCCGCACGGTCGCGCGGTGTTCGTTCGGCACCTCGATGCCGACCGTGTTTTTTCCGGGGATCGGCGCGACGATACGCACCGCCGGCACCCGTAGGTTGAGCGCAAGGTCGTCGGCCAACGCCGTTACGCGGTTGACGCGCAGGCCCGTTTCGAGGGCAATCTCGTACTGCGTGATGACCGGGCCAGTGTTGATGCCGACGACCTTCACCGCGAGGCCGAAGTCGGTGAACGTCTTTTCGAGCAGCACGGCTCGCTCGCGCAATTTCAAGTCCTGCTCGGCGTATGGGAACGCCGGCGGGTCGTCGAGTAGGTTGATCGGCGGCAGTTCGTACACGACCGGCTCCCGCGCGGTCGGCTCGTCGGTGGGCGGCGAGCGGTGGATCGGCACCGTCGGCCGGGGAGCTGCAACGACTGGCTCCGGGACGGCCGCGATCGGCTCGACGATCACCGACGCGTTGATCGGGATGACAGCGGGTGCCGGCGGCGCGGGCGGCCGCCGTAGCCGAGTCGCAACGGCGAGTGCCTGCCGCTTGGCGAACCAGTAGCCCCGGCGCAGCGCGAACCGCACGCCGCGACCGGCCGCGAACACCAAGCGGTCGGCCGCGAGGACGATGCCGGCGACCAGCGCTGCGAACAGGGCCAAGCCGCGCGGCAGCGGAGCGAGATGGCCCGTTAGCCACTCGGATAGCCACGCGCCGAGCGTGCCGCCGGGGCCGGTCGGCGGGCCGCCGATGCGATCCGGGCCGAGCAGGTGGGCCAGGACCGCAATGGCCGGCACCAACACGACCCAGCCGGCGAGCCGGGCGGACCAAATGAGCCAACTGTGCCGAAGGAACAGTAGCACGCACAAGACGAACCACGCCGCGAGGAGTGCATAGACGGCGACTCCGAGCGTGTCGCCGAGTTGGCCAGCGACCCATGCTCCCGGCGGGCCGAGGATGTCGGTGGACCGGGTGGCGTCGTAGCCGAAGACGCTGAGGGCGACGAGCAGTCCGAACGCGAGCAGCGCGAAGCCGGCCAGGTCGATGCGGTCGGCTTCGGTGTACTCGCGGCGTTCGAACATGCGGTGGCCCTCCGGGTGCAATCCGTGTCGTATCGGACTCATCGGCTCACGGCGGGGCCGCCGTTGACCGATGGGAGTCGGTGCGGCGCGCACGAGCGGTCGCCGACCCGTGCCGGCCGCTAGAACAGGCGCAGGTGGCCGTGCCCGGACGTAGGGGTGGTGAGGGTCGCGGGGATGTTGCACGTCGCGCTCTGGGAGCCGGAGATACCTCCCAACACCGGGAACATTGGTCGGCTCTGCGCAGCCACCGACACGCGGCTACACCTGATCGGCCGCCTCGGCTTCCGCCTCGACGACCGCCACCTGAAGCGGGCCGGCTGCGATTACTGGCCGCACATCGAGGTACGTTTCCACCCCACCCTCGAAGAGTTCGAGCAAGCCCTGACCGGGTCGCGGATCGTTGTCCTGTCGTCGCACGCCAGCCGGTCGTACACCCGCGTGGCGTTCCGCGATGGCGACTGCCTGCTGTTCGGCAGTGAGTCGAAGGGGCTGCCCGGTAGCGTGCTGGAGCGACACGCCGCGGAAGCGGCGACGATTCCGATGCCGACAGGTAAGGTCCGTTGCCTGAACCTGGCGACGGCCGTCGGCATCGTGCTGTACGAGGCCCTACGGCAGCGGCACGATTGGTAAGTCCGTTACTGGACCCGCGTGCAGCCGCGGGTGGAACGGCTGTCGCGGCCGTGCGGCGGGGCCGATAGTACCGGCGGACATCCGGACGATCACCCTCGAGAGAGTCGCCGCGTATGGACGTGCGAGTCGTGCCACTTCCGTCGCTGGACGAGTTGCGCGGTTACGTCAAAGAAGTACTCTGCACGCAGGACCGGCTCGACCCGGATCAGGCGACCATGCGGCAAGCTCTGGTTCGCCGCGGCGGCCGAACGTGCGGCCTGTTTTTCCAGGTCGAAGGGCCACGTCTCTTGCGGACGTACGCGGTCTGGGCCGGCGACGAACACCGTATCCTGTTCTACGACTCGACCGGCGAACGGTTCGCGGAGGCGACGCTCAGCGACGCCCCGGACCCTACGAAGCTGGCGGCGTGATACCTTCGGTTCGCGACGCTTCGCAGAAGCGTGCATTCGCACGCGCGCTTGTGCGATGCGTCGCGAACCGACATCGTTCACCACACCGGCGGCTCGTTCGTATCGTGGCCGAGTTGACGTACCAGGTACGCCATCTGCCCGATGTGGTTGTTGATGTGGGCAGTGCAGACCAGCACCAGCCCGAAGACCGTATGTACCGGCGGCTGCCCCTCGATCGGGGCCTGCCATCCCGTGGCGTCGAG
>CAZNSL010000200.1:3962-8534 GCA_964574975.1 uncultured Alcaligenaceae bacterium
CTGTAGTGGTTGAGGTTGCCCGTCAGGTGCAGGACGAGGTGGCCGAGGCTGTTGCCGTAGGGGTACGGCTTCACGTACACCTTGTCGGCCGGCACCGAGCGCACGGCCCGTTCGACGCGGCCGGACAGGTGGTCGATGTAGCGGCAAAACTCGTCGGCAGCGGCAGTTGTTGGCAACGCGTCGGACATGGCGGCACCTCCTGTCGCCATGATACGCCACAGATGCTCAACGGCTCCGCACGAATAGGTTGACGTTTCCGAGTCGGCCGTTGCCGACAGCGGCCACGGTGTCGAAGCGGTACTCGCGGATCGCGGCCAGCGCGCGGTCTGCGTCCTGTCGGGAGCCGACTTCGACCACCATCCGCAGACCGTCCGCGATGCCCCAGACGCCGTTCACTTGCCGCACGACCAGCGTGTCCGTTCGGAACGTCCGGGCGGCTAGCCCGACCGTCGTGCCCTGCGGCGCGCGGCCGTTGCTCAAGAAGAAGCGGGCGTCGCCGATCCGACAGATTTCCGTGCAACGGAACTCAGTCAAGGTGTGGGCCAGCGCCCGCGCCTCGCGCTCGGAGGAGCCGAAACGACCCAACGACTTGCCGCCCGTCACGAGTACGAACTCTCCACCGTCGCGTTTCACTTCGAGCCGGCGGTAGTCGAGCGGCTCGCGGTCACCAACGGTGCCGTAACCCGGTAAGGTCAACGGGGCCAGCATGACTTCGTTGGCTTGCATCCGCACGGTTGCCACATCCTTCGGCGGCGGGTTGTTGTCGGGCAGTCGCCGAGCCACGTCGCGCAGCAGGTACTTCAGCGATGGTGTTGAGCCACCGATGAAACCGATCTGGTTGAAGCCGTACTTGCGGCAAACGGCCAGGGCGTCGAGCGCGTCCTCCTGCGAGCGGCCGAAGTTGTAGAGGATCATCCGAGAGTCGCGTAGCACCCAATGGCCGTTGACCAGTTCGGTGCGGAGGCTGGGCCCGTCGAAGTTGATGACCTGCCGCTGGCGGGCGATGCCGAATGGAGCGTCGCCGCGCGACAGCCAGAAGTCGAAGACGCCGCCGACGGTGCCGTGTGCATCGACGTTCAACTCGCGGAACAGACGCAACGCCTCGCGGCCATCGGCCTCGGCGGGGCCGAAGTCCTTAAGCAGCAGCCCGCCGGCCCAGAGCTGCCACTGCCCGCGGTCGCCCTTCAGTTGCAGCGTGGCCGTGTCGAACTTCTGCTGCGGTTCCGGTGCGGTTCCCGTCCGCGACGGCTGCGGAGCGTCGGGTACCGAGTTGAGGATGTCGGAAGGCAGGTAACGCGGCGCGATCCCGCCAGCGGGGTGCATGAGCGGCTTGGACGGAATCTGACGGGCGAAGGCCGAAGACGATAACACAGCCGCCGAGATGGCGTAAACAACGCGACGCATGACCGCCCCCCGGCCCGTCAAGCGGAGCGAACTCTACGCGAGATGCCGCGCGTGCGGGTTACGAGGGTTATCGGCAACCAGTGACACTTGAATTGACCGAAAATGACGCAAGTTGCGTCAGGCCGCGACCGACGAGACCAGGTCGAGTCAACTACCTGAGGTCGGCTTAGCGTTCCATTTGGGTAGTAACAGGCACGCAGCGATCACGAGTGTGCCAGCGAAGATCTGAAACAGGCCGTCCCAACCGAGTCGCTCCTTCAGAAGCCCCGGCAGAGCAGCGCCGACGACCTGGCCCACAGATCCGCAGCCGTTGATAAGCCCCGAAGCCGTGGACGCTCCTTTCTTCGTTCCGAAATCGACGGCCGCCGTGCCGCTCACCAGGGAATCGGCCGCGTAGAGCGTGAAGCCGATCGCGAACAGGCCGCCGCCCAGCGCCAGTGCGTCGGCCGGCAAGCGGTCCAGACTGAACACTGCCATGGCAGCCAGGAACAGACCCATGACCGCAATGGGAGTGCGGCGGGCCCCGAAGAGTTTGTCGGACAAGACGCCCGCGGCCAACACGCTAAACGTCCCGGCCAGCTCGAACGTCGCGCTGAGCGCGCCGGACTGGAGCATATCGGTGCCGAGCTTCTCGTTGAGGTACTTCGGTGCCCAGAGCAGGATGGCGTATCGCGTCGGTTTGATGAAGAAGTACACCGCGGACAGCAGCAGCACCATCGGATTGGTCGCGACCGCCCAGACGGCCGACCAGGAACCTTCGGCCGCTTCGGGTCGTCCGTCCGACCTGAGCGGTTCCTCGCCGTCGCCGCGGTACTCGTCGATGGGCGACAGCCCAACGTCTTCTGGCTTGTCCCGCTGGAAGATCAGGAAGAGCAACCAGATGACCAGGAGGATACCGGCGGGAACGTAGAACGCGTACCGCCAGCCCCATCGGAGGCCGGCGTAGCCGGCGACGACGGAACCGACAAACCCGCCTACGGCATAGTTGGTGGTCCAAAGCCCCATGATCGTGCCGCGCTCACCGCGAGAGAAGAACTGGCCGATGTTCTTACTCAGTGGTGCCCAGCCGCTCGACTGGCAAAGCCCCTGAATGCCGAGCAGGACGAGCATGAGGGTAAACGACGACGCGGCCCCCGTCGCCACCGCCACCGCAACAGATCCGAGCATTCCCGCCAAGACCACTCGCCGCGTACCGTAGCGATCACCGCAAATGCCCCAAAAGAATTGGCCGATGGCGTAGCAAGCGAGGTTCGCGCTGTCGATCCATCCCATTTCGGGTAGCGTCAGCCCCAGCCCGCTGTCGCTGCCCAATTCGACCTTCGCCACCGCGAACGACTTGCGAGTGAGGTAGAAACCGGCGTACGCCAACCAGGTGATGGCGAACACTTGCCAGCGCCAGCGCTCGTAACGCGACCGCAAGTCAACCGTGCGCAGTTCACTCACGACAGAATCCTCTGCCGGCCTGCATCGTAGGCGGCCCGCAGGTGCGCCGCGGCGGCGATGCGATCGCCGGCAATGTCGATCTCGTAGCGGCCGGAGCGGACGAAGTTCGCATCGACGCCACCGGCATCGGACACGTATCCGAGGGCAACCGCACCGCCGAGCGTGTGGCCGTAGGAGCCGGACGTGGTATAGCCGACGGCCCGACCGTCGCGGTAGATCGGCTCGCCGCCCCACAAGACAGGCTCGGGGTTCGCCAACACGAATTGAACCAGCCGCCGTTTCACGCCCGCAGCCTTTTGTCGCAGCAGCGCCTCGCGGCCGAGGAACGGCACCGACTTGTCCCAGGCGACGGCGAATTCGAGGCCGGCTTCCAGCGGCGTGTCGTCCGGCGTTAGTTCGGCTCCCCAAGCACGATAGCCCTTCTCCAAGCGCAGAGAGTTGATCGCGTAGTGCCCGGCATCGGTCAGCCCTAGGTCGCCGCCGGCGTCGGTCAAGGCATCGTAGAGCATCGTGGCCTGGGCGGTCGGCACGTGCAACTCCCAGCCCAGTTCCCCGACGTAGGTGATGCGTACCACGCGAACGGTGGCCCGTCCGAGGCCGATGGTTTGCACCGTGCCGAATGGGAACGCCTCGTTTGAGAGGTCGGCGTCGGTGATGCGACCAAGCAGCGTGCGGGCGTTCGGCCCCATCACGCCGAGGACGGTGAACGACTCGGTGACATCCACCAATTCGGCATGATCCTCCGGCCGGATGTGTCGGCCGATCCAGTCGGCGTCGCGCACAGCCTGGGAGGTGCCGCTGACCAGGTAATACTCGTCGTCGGCAAGACGAATCGCGGTCAGGTCGCTCTCGTAGCCGCCGCGCTCGTTCAACAAGCCGGTGTACACCGCCTTGCCGGTCGGAACGTCCACGTCGTTGGCGCAGAGCCGTTGGAGGACGCTCGCGGCGTCGCGGCCGCGGACTATGAACTTGGCGAAGCCGGTCTGATCGAAGATGGCCACGCGCTCGCGCGCCGCCCGGTGTTCGGCGGCGTGGGCATCGAACCAGTTCTGCCGGCCGAAGGAGTATTCCATCACCGGCTCGGCCCCGCTACGCGCAAACCAGTTGGGTCGCTCCCAACCGGCCTTCGTCCCGTAGCACGCGCCGCGGGCCGCCAGGCGTTCGTGGAGCGGGCTGCGCCGCAGACCGCGACCAGTCGTGAATTCGCGATTGGGCCACGCCATCTGGTAGTGGAGACCCAACACCTCGGCCGACCGCTCGCGCAGGTAGGCTCGGTTGTTGGCCCACGGGCCGAATCGCCGCACGTCCACCGACCACAAATCCATCGTTGGCTGGCCCTCGGCCATCCACTCGGCCAGATACTTGGCCGCTCCGCCGGCACTAGCGATTCCTACGGAATTGAAGCCGGTCGCCACGAACAGATGCCGCAACTCCGGCGTCTCGCCCATGAGGAAGTTGTTGTCGGGCGTGAAGCTCTCCGGGCCGTTGACGAACCGGGCGAACTTCGCCTGTTCCAGGGCGGGGATGCGCCAGCGGCCGGCCCGCAACGGCTCGGCGAAGCGGCCCCAGTCCGGTTCGAGAAGTTGAAACGAGAAGTCGTCGGGAACGCGGTCCACGTTCCACGGGATCGACTCGGCCTGGAACGCACCGAGGACGATCCCTTCGCCTTCGCCGCGGAAGTAGATGCACAGGTCCGGGTCGCGGCCGACCGGCAACTCGTCGAAT